>DASRSO010000026.1:0-11730 GCA_035656375.1 Cyclobacteriaceae bacterium
GAATAGCAACACGCATCAGATTCTGTCGATCATAGCCAACCGGTCTTGCTTGCGTATATTGAATTTGTTGATACACGATGATCGTTCCAACAATTAGTGTCGCCGACACGCCCACCTGGATCACCACGAGAACCTTGCGAGGCATCGAAGCTAATTTTCCAACGCGGAATGTTCCCTTTAAAACTTTTACAGGTTGAAATGAGGAAAGATAAAACGCAGGGTACAGTCCTGCGAGAAAGGCTGTGATGATAAGGAACCCGAGACTCGCCATCCAGAAATACATATTTGTAAAAGGGAGCGAGATCTTTTTGTCGGCTAATTGATTGAACGCAGGAAATGCTAGCGACACCATCAACATGGCAACAACGAATGCAATGGATACGATCATAAAAGATTCGCCCAGGAATTGATTGACCAGTTGAGACTTCATCGACCCGATTGCCTTACGAACTCCAACTTCACGTGCACGTTTTTCACTTCGTGCAGTACTTAGGTTCATAAAGTTGATGCACGCCAGAAGCAATACAAACGTTCCAACGATCCCAAACAACCACACGAACGTGATACGTCCGCCGGCCGGGTATCCATCTTTGAATTCAGAATACAGGTACCAGTTCTTTATCGGGTTCAGCCACACATGCGTTTGATGCTCCCTCGAATATTTTGCCACTGCTTCAGGCGTATCTTCCAGGTATAAATCTGCGAGCGCAGCGCTGGCTTGCTCGATCGAAACATTGTCGGCCGTCTGAACAATGATTCGCGTTCCATTATTTCCCCAGTTGTTTTCATTTGCTTTCAGGACCGGGGTATTGTTCTTCAGGCCCTCGAAGTTTCCAAAGAACTCGATGTGGCCGAAAAAAGAATTAGGCGCCATTTCGTACACGCCTGTGATAATTGCGTCGCGCGATGCATTGATCCTCACTGCCTGCCCGATGGGGTCCTCGTTGCCGAAGATTGCTTCGGCCATCGATGTTGAAATGATGATTGCATTCGGATCGTCGAGACTATGAATGTCGCCGCGGAGCATGTTCATAGAAAAAAGATCGATCGCCGACTTGTCGATGTATTGTCCCTTCTTGCTGAAGTTGCGCTCGTCGGCACGGACTGCATAGTTGGCCTCCCACCACATCATGGCAACGTTCTTGAAGAGATGACCATATTTTTCCGTCAGTATCTTTGAAACAGGTTGGGCCGTTCCGGCCCAACTCGCGATGTTTTGGTCTACCGGATCGACATTGGTGCGATAGAACATCGCGATGTGATCGTAGTTCGCATAACTATGGTTGTAGCTCACCTCGTCGTGCACCCATAACCCGATAATGATGGCCACCGACATCCCCACGGCGAGCCCGCCAACGTTTATGAGGCTGTACATTTTGTGGCGGAGAAGATTTCTCAAGGCGACTTTGAAATGGTTGCGGATCATGCCGGTAGTATTTGCTGCTTGAAGGGGTACCGGGGTGGGAAGAAATGGTTACAGTTAGGGGCGTTGAAAAGGGCTTTAAACGGATTTTTTAAGTACCGGGGTAAGAATATGCAGACGAGTTCCGGCAGAGGGCTTTGAGAAGGCGGCTTCGAGAAGCGGGTCCCGGAAGACGTATTCCGAACACTCACTTTCAAACTGGTGAGATCGATTCAGTCTGTGGGCCTTTACCCGGGGGTGAAAAAAATTACTTCTTATACGATCTCACCTCGAATTTAAGGGTCGGGCTCACACCGGTCACGTAAGCTGTTGAAGTCAGGCCTTTGAATACGATAGACTTGACCGTGTCGTTCACAACAAAATAATGCTTACCCGAACTCAATCCGTTCACGAATGCTTTGCCGTATGCATCCGTGACGATAGTCTGCAGGCTGTTTACACAGATCGAGTCGGCAGCCAACAACTCGTTCGTAAAAAGACACACGTTTACACCAGGTACCGGCTCTTTCGATTTCTTGTCGATCACCTGCAATGAAATTCCCGCGCGCTGAATTCGTACGTCGGCATCTGTTAGCTTCGAAGCATCGGAAGTAACTTTTGCAAAGCCAGACACGGGAAATGAACCAATGTTATCACTGACCTTCGCTACATATTTGCCGGCTTTCAAATTATCAAAGAGTGCAATTCCAGCTGCATTCGATGTCCTGGTTGCAATGCTGTTACTGCAATCAGCGCCCAAAGCAAATGACTGATCGTTGAAGAGACATACCTTTACACCGGAGACCACGCTTCCGGAGAGGGAGTCTTTTACCATGATCCTTATCCCTGGCCTGTATTTGGGAGCGATCTGGAGCGGCGGTGAATTGGGCGAAGACGGCACGGGATCGAAAGTACTTTCATAAATGACGCCCTTTGAGATATAGTGTGCATACATGTAAAAATTCCTATCACCCTTTTCCGGGAGGTGATCGAAAAAAAATCCCCCGGTAGAATCTGTTTTCACGTAAATAATATATCGGGTGGTGTCCCTGTCCTGGTCGGTCAGGTAAATGCGGACATTTTTCGCCGCAACAGCTTGCGACTGCAATGCGTCGTCTTGCAGCACGGCAACGCCACGATATTCGTTCGTCTTGAAAATAAGTTCTGAGCTATCTATGCCACAAGTGCTCAAGAGCAACAGAACCAAAATTGATGCAGTTATATTTTTTGTCATATCTTATTTCGGCTTTATAATTCCCAAAGTGGTTGCCATCACAACCGGATCGACTGAAAATCCTACGTATGTAGTTGTCGCGAACGAGCTCGATGAACTGATCACGACGCCGTTTAAAATGTTGTAATGATTTCTCGAAAACAGGTTGAGACCGCCTGTGATCGCAAATCCTTTCACCAGATCGAGGCCGACACCGAAATACCAGTTCTTCAAAGGACTCTGTTGAGTACCGACGCCTGCGGAAAAACTTAAATTGTTTCTGGGCCACTGATTACCTCGAAGCACATGAGCGCGTCTACGTAGTTTAGCATTCGTGATACATTTATATGCCTTGAGATCACTCTTTCGTTTCTCGATATTGGTCATCCATGGAAAGAACTTTACCCCGGCGACAAAATCGTATCGCCCCAGGCTTTCTTCGCTGAAGCTTTGAGTGGCTTCGTCGTAAACTGAAGATGTTCGGTCATACGGCAGATAAACAAGTGCTGCGAACGGTTGGATCCTGAAACGCTTGTATACCTTATAACTCATGTCTTTGATGAGATCTGTTTTTACATCTTTAACTTTGGTGTACAAAGAGTAGTTTACGATAACAGGCGCTTCTTTTGTCTTTGAGGGGCCGGCGAGTTCGGTTTTCAACAACGTGTCGAGTGCTGATGTGGTCTTTGCATTGAGGACGTCGTCGGGAACGGGAACCAGGTTAGCTTCAGTCCACTTAAAAATTTCCTTGTACCGATCTGGTACATCTTTAAACCAGATCGGTTGAATAATCGGGATATTTATCGACGAACTGTCCCTTTGTTTAAAACTCTTAAAGAGATTTGTAATATTACCTAATCCGTTTGTAGCACTCGTTATCGTCTCCAGCACTGGCAATATCTCCTGGGTGAAAGTTGATTGTGGCGTGTATGGTTTAAGATCTTCCTGCAGCGACACATTCACATCGCTTTTCAGGTTATCTACTAAAATATGAACCTCATCAATTTCACAGTACATCGATGGATGGGCGTTGCGGCTCTCGACCTCGTAATCGAGTGCAGCGTTGTGATGTCTCATCCAGTGAATTGTATCGATCGTCGAGAGATAGAGAAGGCCATCATAGAACACCGTGTTGCCTTTTGTAAGCGAGGTGAGGAATGAATTATATGTTTTCACCTTTTCCTGAAGCGCGTCTAAAGAGGCTTGCTTCCTGTTGAGGAGGTTGGTGTTCGATATTACCGATTGAATTAATGTCTCTTTGCCAAGTGGGACTAACTTATCTGCAGAACAACAGCACATATTACTTAATTGACAGTCCTTTTGAAGGAGCTCAAGAGTTTTATTAAGGCCGGCAATTTCCAGTTCGAGTTCATTCAGTTTTGCCATGTCAGGCTCCTGCACGTCGAATGGATTCATTGCAAGCTTGTAATCATTGTACCAACTCCACGCCATCATCCACTCAAGATTAGCCTGTAACAATTGAAGAAGTATATTGTTACTTTGGATCCGATCGACAACTCGTTTCTGAATTGCCCTCGCGGGTGAATTATCTTTCGGGTTGCCCACAAAGAACCTGTCCAGCGAATCGATCTTTCGTATGTCGTGCTCGAGTTCACGCAAAAACTGATCGGCTTTCATTTCTCTCGTATACAACCCAGGATTGACATACAGGTCTTTTGTGGCCTTTAAATATTTCACAACCAACGCGTTTTCCGAAGTCTGGATAACCTGGAACTCGATCTTATCAAGCCGGGTTCTATCCAAACCTTTTACGGTCCATTGGCCGACGTAGACAGATCCCTCCGCCTCCAAATCGATAACTTTGATAACATGCCTGTTGTGAAGCACTCGCAGTCTAAGTGGGTGATAGCTCTTAAGATCTGCTCTTAGTTGTTTCAATATCCCAGGCAATTGACTGCTCGTGATCTCCTCCCTGACAAAGTTCTTGTTTTTGCGAAAATCTTCCGGAAGGACGCCGTTGTCTTTGAGTTGCTGTTCGGTTGGGTCGGGCGTCTTAATTTGAAAGAAACTATTACTTTCATTGATCTTCTGTATCAACTTATCAACACTCAATTCAGAGAAGTCCTTTAATTTTTTAAGGATTTTATCTCGTGGTTTACTTCGAACCGTAAACTTCAGCACGTCATCTTCGAACACAGCAGCTGGGTATGAATGAATTCCAGCTGAGTCCAGCGAGATAACTATGTTCCGTTGAGCATAGCACAACTGAACGATCAATGTGAATCCGACTATTAAAAGTGATCTAGACATGGCAATGGTTGCTTTCATCGGCTGGAGCTGCGTTGATTTTTTGGAAAATAAAAAGCCCACCCATGTCGTTTGTCGCGACACGGATGGGCTCTTAGTCAAATATAGAAATGTTTATGGACTAATTGCGGCGCAGGAAGAATTAAGAAAAATTAAAAAGAAAAGTTCCGTTGACAGGTTTACATTCGAGGGCGTCACTCATGAATAAAAATATCCAGGTTCCTCAATGACCAGGCGCGCTCGGAATTAACCCTATTTTATAGGGTCGTTAATGGTGTACTTCATGGTCTTCGAGCGATGTCTGTGAACTGACGATTCCGGTCGCGACAGGTCATTAAGGATTGGAGTATTATCCAGGATGTATCGGCACCGTTTTGGGCAAAACTATTCGTCCTTGCGTCAACTTGCACGTGAAGAAGCTTCTCGCGGTTGGCGAACAATTCATTGACTTCCCGCTGCGATATTCATGCGTGGCGATTGCCCGGGATTTGCGCAACAGCTCCGGTGATAGAAATCGCTATCGACGAGCAACATTGTCAGCGCTTCGTCTCGGAGAACCACAACCAATCGTCGATATGCTCGCCCTTAAGGTTAGTTTCCAATTCATAGGTTCCAACTGGCTTCAAGCCCCCTACCCAAATGCCGTCTTCGTCTTTAATATAAATGCCTACCTCTGTGCTTATAAAAGGTTCTTGCCGTAGATGAGAATTAAAGACAAGCTTCTGGCATTTGAATTCACAAATGAGTTCCGAAGATTCGAATCCCCCCAATTTATCTTTTCCCTCCCTCGAAAGGTTAATAATTATACTTTCACTGCTTTTCGTCGCCTGATTCACAAGATCGAATCGTGCCGACAGATCGTTTAGAGTTTTTTGAATATCGTTTAGGTCCATATTTAGCGGCGTGGAAGCACGAAACAACTCACCTCTACACTCCTATTCATGTCTCAAACTATCCACCGGGTTCGCTGCTGCTGCCTTTAGCGTCTGCGAAAATATGGTAGCGAGTCCTAACACAAACAGTATCGCAAGACTTGTCACGATTTCGAAGGCACCGATCGGAACAGAGTAAGTTTGTACCCTGAAATAGATCTTCTCCAGGAAGAGCCAGGTAATTGGAATGGCAATGGCTGACGCTATCATCATAAGCTTCACAAAATCCTTCGACAAAATATATGCGATAGTTCCCGAAGTCGCACCCATCACCTTTCGAACACCCACCTCCTTCACACGATTCTGAACCGTAAACACTACCATGCCGACCATGCCCAGGCAGGAAATACTGATCGCCAACGCGCCGAGAAAGCCACAGATCTTCACGAGCGACAGATGAAGATCGTAAGCTTCCTGGATATAATCGTCGAGGAATTTTGACGTAAACTTTCTCTCTCCGCCGATGGGCTTCCAGGCTGCCTCCATCGAAATCAATGTCGAGATGATGTCGGTAGATTGAACGGCAAGGAATGCGTAACGGAACTTACGTACGTCGCACTGGTAGAAGAAACTCTTGATGCCTTCTTCAAGGTGCATGTATTGAAAGTCTTTCATCACCCCGACCACTCGAACTTCCTGTCCGTCGGACAGTGTGAGCAACCGGCCAACGGCATCGACAGGGCGGCCTAACTTGAACTGCGTGACGAAAGCCTCATTCACAATAATATTATTCCCGCATTTGTTGTAGTCGTCGGTGAAGTTGGTGCCGGCCAGCAGGGTGAGGCCGAAGGTGGCTATCTGTCCGTGGTCTGCGAACATCCGGAACACCTCGGTGGAATCGTGACTTGCAGAATTAACGACAAATGTGTGATCCGATCCCGAAGCACCTGGAATGTGAGAGGAGTACGACATGGCTCGCACCTGCGATAACTTCGAGAACTGATTTCTGAAAAGCTGAGGATCGATACCGCGGATATCTACTGTAAGAATGTTCTCACGGTTAAAGCCAAAGTTATAGCCGATGGAACCGCGGTGTTGTTGATAAGCTACAACCACGCACATGATGAATACCAAAGAAAGAGCAAACTGTGCAGTGATCAGTACTTTGCGGATGTTCAGGCTACCAACGGTTCCGGCACGTCCGACTTTCTTCAACGAATCGATCGGGTTCAGCTTCGAGAAGTAGATAGCCGGAACGATGCCGGTAAGCAGGCCTACGACAACTGCGAAGAGAAAGAACCACGAGACCATTTTGAAAGTCAGCGACAATTCCAACCCGCTGCCATATTCTAAAAGGAAACTGTGAATTGGGGTATCAACCATCATTGCGATGAATTGGTTGCGCACCGCAATGAAAATAGCGACAGCACCGACGAGCGCGACGAGTGTAATGATCACTGTTTCAAGAACGAACTGTGAAAAGATTTGACTTCGTTGTCCACCCATCATCTTGCGCAACCCGATCTCTTTGGAACGCGTGAGTGCACGCGATATAGAAATGTTAGTGTAGTTGAAACAAGCGGGAAGCAGGATGAGCAGTGTGAGAACAAAGAACGTAGTAACGCCTGCAGAGCCCCACTCCCGTCCATGGGAATTTGAAAGTTCGATTCCGGGTGTGATGTCCTCGAGAGACTGCAGGGAAAAACTGGCCTTGTAGTTTGGATAGATTGCGTACTGATCGGCAGAGATGTTAGCCAGGGCTTGCTCGGTGCGTTCCACGTACGCCTTCGGATCACTTGTCTCATCAAATTGCAAGTAGAGATAGCTGCCCAGGAATTTTTTCCAACGATCGGGGCCGTCGACCTGTGAACCGATTTCCCGGTCGATGAACTTATACGAGGCCACTGCTTCGAAGCTGAAGTGTGTGTTCTTCGGCAGTTCCATGAATACGCCGGTGACTTCGAACAGTCCCTTGTCGCCGACCTGCAAGGTCTTGCCGACAGCATCCTCGGTTCCAAAGATCCGGAGCGCTGCGGCTGGTGTTATGACAAGGCTGTTGGGCAAGGACAGCGCCGTGTTCTTGTTGCCGTGTTGAAGTGGAAAATTGAAGACCGTCAGGAAAGCTGGATCGGCAAAATATCCGCGCAAAGAAATTGGCTCACCATTGTTGTGTGAGACATCATAAGAAAATTCCGTAGAGAGGCGAACTACGTTGTCTACACCGTTGAGGGTGGTAAGCTTATCATACAATGGTGCCGGGCATGAAGCGAAGTCATTCGAATATTGCTGGCTGTCGACGTGGGTGATGATGCGATAGATCCTGTCTTTGTTCGCATGGAAGTCATCGTAAGTATAAATAAAGGATGTAATGGCGATGACGAGCAGGCTGACCGACATACCTGTGGCGAGTCCGATCACATTGATGATGGTGAAGAACCTCTGCTTTGCAAGGTTACGCGTTGCTGTGACGAAGTAGCTGCCCAGCAGCGACAGGTTGGAGAGCATGTATGAATGGTGAGTTGTTTGTTGTTTCTTCCTCCTTCTTTTTTTTACAGCGTAGGAGAATATGAGTGAAAGCACCTGGCGCCAATAGATCCATCGCGCCTTTGAGGCGCTCATGCGCGCGAGGTTACGGATGAACATTTCGTCCATGTCGCCTTTGAGGTCTTCGACGGCGGCGTCTTTGCAGAACCAGTCGAAGAGGGTTTGGGCGAGGCGGGGTGGGGAGTGGCGGTTCATTCGTTCATTTAGTAGATTTTACGGCGTAAGATATGAATATGTTTCTATTTTTAAGAAGAAATACGGGATGACATCCCCAGTGAGATCGAAGATGTGAACAAAGCTGTGAACAAAATCCTGCCAAAATCCATATTCGGGGCCGCATAACACGGGCTGGAATAATAAGCTGTTTTCGTTTGTAATGTTGGGACGGTAGAAAATGAAGGTAAAATTAAAATTCCTAAACACTTTGATAGACTCCATGATAAGCTGTTCGATCTTAACAGTATTCTCATTGTTTCGTTTTGGCATTTACAGACAGTATGAAACGGTCACAGGTGATCTTATAGGAGTTTATTTTGTGTGTGGGCCTTAAGGCCACCCGTGAGAAATGTTTGTTCTATGCGATATGCTCCCGATGATATCGCTGTGGTCGGACCTCAAAAATAATCGGAATCGCGTTGCGGGGATTTATCTGTAAATTGATACATATATTTCCCCAAAATGGCGTACGTAGAATATCCAATCTCTACTGAACTACAGCCCTTTGTTAAGGTCATCTGGTCGATGGAAAGTGAGCCGGATGAAACACCTGATTTTTCCATGCGGATCTTACCAGATAGTTGCGTAGAAATGGTTGTTCATTATCGACAACCACTGATCACAACACACGCCGATGGGAACAGGCAACTGCAACCGCATAGTTTCGTGGTCGCTCAAATGAAGAACTTCATCGAACTGGCTCCGTCCGGTCGATACGGGTTTATGTCGATCAGATTCTCCGCGTTTGGAGCTTATCATTTCTTTCAACAGCCAATGAAGGAAATTGTCAACCATGTAGTTGACCTAAATCATGTATGGAAAACCATCGCAGGGGATATGATTGACAAGGTAGCGATAGCTAGAACAGGCTTTGAAAGATCTTCCATCATCCAGGATTATCTGCGGTTGCAACTTAGCCGAAACAGCGGCTACGATAAAGTTGTCGATTACTCATTGCGGGAGTTGTACTCATCAGGTGGAAAAATTGGTATGGGGCAGCTGGCTTCGAAAACTGGTCTAAGTAATCGACAGCTCGTTAGGCGATTTGACCAAAAAGTGGGAATGTCCCCAAAGGAATTTTCAAATATTCTTCGTTTTATAAACGCCACCCGTCTCCTTAGAGAAAGCAATAAATCGATCTATGACGTCGCATACCTGTCCGGCTATTATGATCACGCACATTTCTTTCATGATTTCAAAAGATTTTCCGGTTTAAACCCTGGACAATTTCAGAACAGGCCCAATGTATTTCTTTGATGTCCGATTTTTACACAGACGTGACGTCGTTAAAACGTAGATTGCCCTCATGAAAAAAATCCCGTTAGGCACCCTGGCAGGAACAATTCTCGGACTGTTCGACGGACTGTCTGCGTTCTTTATTCCGGAAGCTGCGGATATGATGACTCAAATAATTATCGGAAGCACGGTCAAAGGACTAATTAATGGTTTGATAGCTGGTGTTGTCGCCAACAGGATGAGTTCAATTCTTAATGTGACATTGATCAGCGGAGTTGTAGGAATTGTACTATCTGTTCTGTCCGCAATTCCTTCCGGCGCTTATATTGGGATCGTTGTCCCCGGAGTCGTTGTCGGCCTGTTGACAGGTTTTATAACAGCTAAATGGGAAAGAAAATAATTAGTTAACACACCCTATGAAATACATCGTCATCGCTCTGATCATAGTACCGCAATTCTGCCTTGGACAATTATCAAAGTCTGATAGTGTTTGGCTGCCATTACTGCCACTTATTGGAAAATGGACAGGAACAGGCGAAGGGCCCGAGGGTAAGGGTAGCTACGAAAGATCTTACTCATTTGTGTTGAATAAGAAGTTCATTGAGGTTCGAAACAAAGCTGTTTATCCTGCAACAAAAGAAAAACCGAAGGGATATATACATGAGGACTATGGGTACATCAGCTATGACAAAGGCAGGAAGAAATTTGTATTCCGGCAATTCCACGGTGAAGGGTTTGTAAACGAATATTTGATTGAAAGTATTTCGGCTGACGGAAAAACGATTGTATTTGTAACAGAGTCGATAGAAAATATTCCTAACGGATGGCGTGGTAGAGAAACCTATAAGATCAACGGCAATACTCTTACGGAAGATTTTGATTTAGCAGAACCAGGGAAAGATTTCGAGGCGTACACTAAAGTCTCCCTTACGAGATCGAAGTGAGCGGCGACCCCAGGTATAAAATATTCCCGATCTCTTTCACAACCCGGGCGGAGTTGTGTTAAAGGCAGTCCTCACGGCCCGGATTATCTAACCTTTGAAACAGTTATACTCCGGTACTTATTGCGTAAGTTAAGGCATCAGTGGACGCTTAAAACTGCATCAAAATGGGGAATCTTCCTGTTGAACCTCCGGATGAACTGGATGGAGCAATGGTTATCTGCTGGGCATGGTCTGGCGAAGAGCCGTTTGGTTTTATTAGTGTTGTAGATGACGGCAAAGAGGTCGATAAGATAGCCATTCACGGAACCGCGATTTGCCAGTATGAAGGAACTGACACTGTATATTATTTTATCTGCAACAAAGATTGGGAGGTAGAAAACGACACCGTCCACAATTCGGTGGAAAGGGCAATGAACGCTAAGTTTACCAGTGAACCGTACTCATTCAAACCAGTTAGTAAGTGGTATATGAAATAGGCGGTACGATAATCCCGAGATCGCACATAAGGGGTATTTGCTAGAGTAAACGTGAGCAGCCTTATATCGAACTTTGCCCTGAAGATTTCGAAAAATTTCGAGAGTCAGGTCGACAAGCCACAACTACTTCTTATTTAAGAATGGCTATTGCTTCGACAGAAATGAGGTACTCAGGTTTTGGTAGATCGACCACCGGAACAGAACGTGCGGGGGGCGTTTCAGGAAAATATTCTTGATAAAGAGCGTTTAGAGTTTCGAAATCCTCAGGACGCTTCAGCCAAACTACAACCTTTGTTGTGTGGGCAAGGTCAGATCCGGAAGCCTCCAATACTCTCTTGAGATTTTCGAACGCATGTCGCGCCTGCTTTCCGAAGTCCGCGTCGATCTTACCTGTCTCAAAATCGATTCCGGCCTGGCCAGAGACGAATACGAGATTTCCTGCTATTGTAGCTTGAGAGAATTTGGCGGGGAAAGGTCCGCGCTCGGCGCCCGACCTCACCGACATCGGCAACCTGCGCACGCCGTCCCAGCTGCACCGGTCGATCACCGCGCCGACGAC
>DASRSO010000027.1:0-1742 GCA_035656375.1 Cyclobacteriaceae bacterium
ACTCGACAAGAACGACCTCACTGCAGTTACAGCTGCCGACACAGTTGGTTTCAAAGCACAGCTGGACCTCAATGCGATCTTCGGACAGGCAGCTTCAGTGGAGGATCCTTCTACTCTGCCCGACTGGGTTAAGAACTCAACCATCTGGATGGATAACCCCGCAGGCGACATTACAAAGACCGCTATCGCAGCAGTGTCTGCAACCGCATCTGAAAATAAAGTATACATCATCAACCGCGGTACCGGTCTCAACAACGCAGCTCTTGGCTGGAAAAAGATCCGCGTGATCCGCAATGGCAGCAACTATACATTGCAACATGCGGACATTTCTTCAAGCACTTTCACGACTGTTGAAGTAACGAAGAACAATGCAACCCGTTTCAACTACGTGTCATTCACAAACGGAGCGGTAAATGTTGAGCCTGCAAAAGCCAAATGGGATATCGCGTGGACCGGCTTTACAAACACAACCAACTTTGGTCCCGGCACACCGTCCATTCCTTACTACTTCCAGGATATGATCATTACAAACATTGGTGGTGGCGTTCAAACTGCATCAGTGTTAACTTCGGCTGGCGTGTCGTACGATGCATTTGCTGAAAGCAACCTCGCCGGTGTTACCTGGTCGAGCAGCCAGATCGGTATCGGTTCTGCATGGAGAACAACAGGCCCTCCTCCGTCGCCTGTTGGTCCTCGTACAGATCGTTTCTATGTTATCAAAGACACAGATGGCAACTATTATAAGCTTCAGTTCACTGCCCTCTCAACAAATGGTGAGCGTGGTAAGCCGCAGTTCAAGTTTGCACTCGTGAAGAAAGCAGGGTAGTTTCGCGTCAATGATCAATAATATTAAAAGCCTTCGGTGGATTGGGATCGCCGAAGGCATTTCTTTTCTTGTCCTTTTGCTGATTGCCATGCCCCTGAAATACCAGTTCGACTGGCCGTGGGCGGTGAAGTACGTGGGGTGGGCCCACGGCCTACTCTTTATGCTTTACGTCATTGCAGTGTTCGCAGCAATAAAAGCAATGAATTGGGGATTGAAAGGGATCGCGCTGGCCTTACTGGCTTCGCTGGTACCTGCCGGTACGTTTGTACTTGACAAGTCGCTGAAGAAGCGACAGGAAGAGTTAAAAGTTAATCGTTGAAAGTTAACCGTTAACCATTAACTTTTAACTCTCAATGAAAGACTTCAAGAAATACTTCATCATTCCCGCTCCTCCCGACGACGTCTATCACGCCATCACCGTCGAGTCTACGATCGAGCTTTGGACTGGCGATCATGCAATGATGTCGCCAATTGCAGGCACCGAATTTTCAATGTGGGACGACAGTATTGTCGGCAAGAACCTGGAGTTCGAAACGGGCAAGAAGGTCGTTCAGCAATGGTACTTCGGTGAACAGCAGGAACCGTCTATCGTTACGATCAAACTTCACCCCCACGAAGACGGCACATCGATGGAAGTCAGGCACACCAACATTCCAGATGATGACTATGAGGACATCGCCGACGGGTGGACCAACACTTATGCCGCGGGTCTCATCGAATTCTACGAAGACGATATCAGTTAGCTGATTTCAGGGCTAAAATCCGCGAAACGGCCGGTTTCCTACCAATCATAATTGGGTTGTTTTGTTTGGATTAATTCCAAATAGTAGGTTCTTTTGTCCTTCTTTAGAATAAATCTAAACAATGCGAACGTCGGTTTTTACGCTAATATCCCTCTGCCTTTTCAGCTTTTGTT
>DASRSO010000028.1:0-15316 GCA_035656375.1 Cyclobacteriaceae bacterium
TTTATAAACAGTCTTTCCTGTTTGTACTTCAACAATTTTGAAATCGGATATTGATTTGTTTGTCTTTGAGCACCAAACCGCCGACTTGTGGCTGCCGGGTTTGTATCCAAGTAGATTTATCCGGATGTAAGTGTCGTTATCGGGAGGATTTCCCTGGAATAGTAAAAAAGCTAACAGTACAAATATTATTTTCTTCATCACAGTTCTTTCTTCACCCGCTCAAGCAGTGCCTTGATCTTAACTTTCGGATCGCCTTCGCCCAACGTTTCGATGGGAACGTAACCTCTGTAGTTCGAAGACTTAATGATTTCGATCACCCGGCGGACATCCGTCTCAACTTCGGCTCCATTGATGAAGATCTTCTCTTTGAGTTGCCAGTTTACGGCATACTTCACGCTGCGCACAATTTCTTCGTATGGATCGGCCATGCGATAGCTTCCGGTGTCGAGAATGATGCCAAACCACGGGGAGTTTATCGTTTCGACGATCTTCACGATCTGGCCCGCTGTCTTTAAGAAGTCGGCATGATTCTGCAGCCCGATCACTACGCCATGCTGCTTACCGAAATCGACACACGTCTGGATGTCTTTCAACATCCATTCGGTCACCTTCTCTTCGGGGATGCCCTCATTCTTTTGCGTTCCTGCAAATATTCGTAACACGGGAGCTCCAAGCTTCGCCGCCACTTCTACCCATCGTTTTACCAGGTCGACCTCGGCTTGCCGTTTGATTTTGTCGGCGATCGTGAAATCATTTCGGACACCGGTGCCGCTGATCTCCATACCACTCGCGAACACGCGACGTTTCACGTGGTAGATCAACTCGTCGGAAGGTGCTTCGGGATAGCCCTTAAAGTAATACCCGGTTATGTCAAGTCCTTCGAAGCCGACCTCCGCACAGAAATCGATCACTTCGTCGAGCGTCATTGTTCCTTTCAACAACGGGTCGTTGAAGGAGAATACGTTGAGGCTTAGCTTTATTTTGGACACAGGCATCCCTGCGAGCACCGGCAGCGCTGCCGTGCTTAATAAAGATGCCAGGAAGTTCCGTCGTTTAATCATCGACCTTTGTTATTGACAATATTTTTGGTGCACGCCCCATGCCGCCCTGTCCTTCGTTACAGATGTTGGTGTAAGTAACGGTTTCAACTATAAAAAACTTTTTGCCTACGAGTTCAGGATTTCCTACTTCCTGCCCGTCGTCGACAACGACAAGGCTTTGCCATAACGCTTTTTCATCGGGTGGGAGTGCGCTCACATCTGCATCTCCGTAGTCGCCGCACTCTCCGAAGTCATAATGTGCACAATCACCAACTCCGTAGCCTTTGAAAATACAAGTTGTTGATGTTGGCTCTTCGTCGCCCACGGGGTAGTCGTCGGGTGCGTCGCCGAAACCTTCATCCACTTCTTCTCCGCCTTCGTCGCTTCCTTCCACGTATTCGGGTGCATCGCCGGGTGTTATCGCCACGAGCTCTTTCAGGATCTCATAAACTACCTGGGCGTTTCCTTCATTAAAACGGCGCACCCAAAAAGTATGATACCACATCGCTTTGTTCTCGCTGTCTTCTGCATCGAAAACAGACTGTAATCGTATGGGCTTATACACTTCAGACTTGTCGAGTATTGCGTAGCCGCCCGGTATGCGACCCTGGTCGTTGGTGTGCTTTTCATCCCATGCAGTTGCATTTCTGGTTACGTCACTAAGTACTTTCTGATAGTTTGGCAGTGATGTAATATGATCGTAAACTTTGATGAGTGCATTGCCTTCGGCGCGAATGTCCCTCAGTGTTCCTGAAGTGATCATGTTCTCGATCAATGGACGGAAGCGATCGTAAAGTGAGCGAAGATTTTCCGGGCTCCGGTCCATCCGGTAGAGAAAGAAAGCAGCCTCGGGAGATTCTTTCTTTTCCATGTCCCAATCTACAGCGTCCGACAGAGAGGCTACTTTTACATATGATGGCAATGCGGCCAGGTATCTGCGGAAATAGATCTCAGTGGGTATCGTATTTACGAATGTCCCATCCTCGTCGTGGTATCCATATTGATTGTCGCCCTGGGTGCGGGGCAACAGATCGGCCAGCAACATCGAGACGATCGACGTGGCGTGTGACTTTGCAATGGTGACCGTGTTCTGTGGTTTGTCATACGCGAAGATCATTTTTGACTGCATCGCGATCAGGTCGTCGTAATCTGGTTCGCTCAAGTCCACTTTGAAGGTCTGCAGGAACCGGTTGTCGGGATATTTGACAGCTGCGTTCTGGAACACGATCGCGCTTTCGATGTCTCTTTGAGTACCATTTACCATTCGGTTGATGGCGGCTGAGACTTCGACATCTGCAGGATCGGTGGTCAGATATTTTGTTTCAACCCATCCATGTGTCGACGAGAGTATGGAATAAGCGTGCGTCCTGTCGCCCGACACGGAATCGGTGAGGAGAAAGCCCCCTTCGTAGGTCATGGGAAACATGTCGTCGGAGTCTTTTGCGTAGTATGCGTTGATTGATTCTAGCGCCGCCGCGGGTTTTGCGTTAAACACAACTCCTTTCGCTAAGACATATCCTTCATTTCTTCCAGCCCGCACTTTCGCGAAGCCATCGGTTGGAAAGGGTTGTTCGCCCAGGTATTCGATCGACGTTCCGGCGGTGAGGTAAAGAATAACCGGTGCCCCCGGATCGGGGCCCTCAACAAGCGCGTCGGTACTCAAAAGAGTGCCGGTGTTACTGGTACACGACCAAATAAATGAAGCAAGAAAGATCAGGGTGAGAAAACGTTTGAACATGGTGGGGTAGTTGGAGAACCTAAGCTACCAAAAAATCCGAGTTCTTATTTCATCCGCGAGATCACCAGGACCTGCAGCAGGATCGTGATCAGGAGTGTAAGCCAGATCCTCCATGGGCCCAATTTTCTTTCGATGGCCTCGCGGATCGACACATTCAGCGACGTGAAAAGAAAGTTGCTCGCCTGCTGTTGATTCTCCTTCAGTATCGTTGTCTTCGACGCGGAAATTAATCCCACCATCGGCACCTGCTGTATGAAGAACACGACCAGGTTTCGTAAGGGAGCAGGCACCATCGAGTACGCTTCGCGAACCATACTGTTGTTGTCCATGATCCTGTCGACAGTAGCGGTAGGAGTTGCCTGTTTTATTTTGGTCACGATCATACCGGCAAGCTTTTCGAGGTAGTTCTTCGTAAGATTATACACGGCCAACGACAACTCCAGTTTAATAGATCGATACACGAGGATAGCCATAATGGTCATCGACAAGGCCGCAAATGCAAGCACGCCTGTAAAATGCAACCAGTTTTGTTGCATTGCTCCAACGAGCTTGATTAAGGCAATTGTTATTGCAACAAGATTTATAGTTGCAAACGCGACGACCGTCAGGAGCAGTATTTTGATAACCTTCAGACCAAGCTGGCCACCCGAGCGCAACAGCTTCAACGGGTGTCTCATCATTGATGCCAACTCATTGAGTTTACCCTGCTGATCCATATCAATAAATTTCCAATATTTGTCACGAACCGCAAAACACTGGGTAATTGAAGTCGATGACATCAATTAAGAGAGTACTAACGATACTGCTCTTATTTGTTTCGGTGCTGGCCCTTGGTCAGTACAAAGTAACGGTCGTCGATCAGCAGATATATACCGCGTATGTGAGCGACGAATTGAAAGAGCCGCTATACGTAGTTTATAAGCTTCACAAAACAAGTGCGAGCCAGTGCGACCGCGAAGGCGAACATTATTCTTTCAAGGCGATCGACGGGATGTTGGGAACGAAGGAGTACACAGGAAGCGGTTATGATAAAGGGCACCTCGCCCCGGCTGCGGATTTTGGTTCTGACTGCGAGGCAACGTTCCGGTATAACAACTGCCTGCCGCAAGATCCTACATTGAATCGTGGTATCTGGAAAAAAGTAGAAACAAACCTTCGTGCACTGTCGAAGAAAAAGGAGTTGATGATCATTTGTGGTGGCACGTTTGGACAGCAGTTTGTGAAACAGGATGGAAAGCTCACTGTCCCGAAATTCTTCTGGAAGATCGTGATCGACAAGGATACAAAGAAGGTTCTCCATTGCTGGATCTTCCCCAACGACAAGAGCGGAAGCATCCTGAACATCAGTCTCGATGATTTGAAAAAACGGTTAGGCTATACTTTAAACTATAAGTTATGAAGACAGTTCTTTTGTTCGTTCTTCTTGCGCTTGTCTACAATGAAAGTGAAGCCCAGTTGTCGCAAGCTGCGCGCGATAGCATTGCCAGGTTGTCGTCGGCCGACCACGAACAAATGAAAAAGCAATTGGGGATCACCGCAGCCAACAGGCCGGGCCCTTCAGGAAACCCGGAGGCACCCAATGCTGCTAACCGCGACGAATCGAAAGTGAGGAAGTACACGCTGCCGGATCCGTTGGTGATGAAGAACGGCAAGAAGGTAACAACCGCGAAGGAATGGACCGAAAAACGCCGTGCGGAGATCGTGGAAGACTTCGATCGGGAAATGTATGGCCGGCTGCCGAAAAATATTCCCGGCGTCACATGGAAGGTTGTTTTTGTGAAAGACACCACGTTCGGGCAATACAAGGCAAAAGAGAAAAGATTGTTAGGCGTGGTCGACAACTCGGCATACCCGAATATCAAAGTTGAGATCGAGCTGGTGCTCGGAACGCCCGCCGGTGCCGACAAAGGAGTGCCTGTTGTAATGGAGTTCGGGTTTATCCGGTCGCCATTCGGAAATCCCGCGGCTGAACCGGCGAACAGGCTCGCAATGCCTGGTGAACCCGGGTGGAAAGAACAGTTGATCTCTCGCGGCTGGGGTTATGCAGTCATCGTGCCTTCAAGCATCCAGGCCGACAATGGCGCGGGTCTCCGTTCAGGCATCATTGGTTTGGTGAACAAAGGCGAGCCGCGTAAGCCCGACGATTGGGGATCGCTTCGCGCGTGGGGATGGGGCGCGAGCAGCGCGCTCGATTATTTTGAAACCGATCCCGACGTTGACGCAAGGCGTGTGGCGATCGAAGGACTTTCGAGATATGGAAAGGCAGCGGCAGTGGCGATGGCATACGATAGCCGCTTTTCACTGGGATTCATTGGATCGGCAGGAGCGGGCGGAAGCAAAATACTACGAAGGAACTTTGGTGAACAGGTTGAAAACCTGGCCGCATCCGGCGAGTATCACTGGTTCTGCGGAAACTTCATCAAATATGCAAGCACTCAGCCAATAGACGATCTTCCTGTTGATGCCCACGAGCTTATCGCCTTGTGCGCACCACGACCTGTGTTCATCAGTTCCGGGTCGCCACAAGTAGAGGGACAGTGGGTGGATGCGAAGGGAATGTTCCTCGCCGGACTTCATGCGGGGCCGGTTTATACTTTACTTGGCAAGAAGGATCTCGGTGCTACCGAGTTTCCGCCGCTGGGGCTTCCACTTGTGAGTGGCGATATCGCATTCCGCCAACACGCGGGGGGACACAGCACGGGTCCCAACTGGAGCACATGGATCGCCTGGGCGTGCAGGTATTGGGGAGACTGTAAATATTATTGATATTGGCGAACATTGTCCGCCTGTGATCGGCGGACGCAGCCGTCCATGCCAGTACTCTCGCATCGCGTTAAAGTCTTCCTAGCTTTCTCTGCCGTTTACATCATCTGGGGTTCTACGTTCCTCGGCGTACAGGTTGCGCTGAAGAGTTTTCCACCATTCCTGCTTTCGGCGTTGCGACTGCTCATCGCGGGTTTAGCGTTGGCACTCTTTTGTGTCTGGCGCCGCGAGCCGTTTCCGCCCGTGGCAGAATTAAAAAAGCATGCAGTGTGTGGACTGGTGATTTTCGTAGGTGGTGTGGTATTCGTAGTGTGGGCACAGCAGTTCATTTCGTCGAGCCTTGCGTCGGCGATCATTACCACGCCGTTCTGGTTTGTGATCCTGGATAAGCCACAGTGGAAGTTCTATTTTTCGAGCAAGTGGATTGTTGGAGGGCTGTTGATGAGTTGCATGGGTGTGATCATACTGATGTCGTTCAAGCAGGGCAGGGCAGGAAGTGACAGTGAATGGATGCAGATGTTCGCGATAATTACGATGATGATCGGGAGCGGAATGTGGGTCGCGGGTGCGTTGTACCAGAAGTACCGGCCGAACACAGTTTCTGTTTACGTGAGCACGGCGATCCAACAACTAAGTGCCGGCGCATTTACACTGGTTGTCAGTTTGGTTACGGACGATTTCGGAAAGTTTGAGCCGGCGAATGCTACGTTCGCACCAGTGTTTGCTGTGGTTTACCTGGCATTGGTAAGCACGGCGATCACATTCCTCGCCTTCACATGGCTGATAAGCTTCAAACCGCCAGCGATCGTGAGTACATATGCCTATGTGAATCCTATCGTGGCAACGTTGCTGGGATGGCTGTTTGCAAACGAACACATTACGCTTACCCAGTTGTTAGCGCTTGGGATAATCCTGCTTGGAGTGTTCTTTGTGAACGTGCCGAGATACCAGGCTCTGAAGTCGTAACTATCGTCGCTTCAGGACAAGGCTGTCTGCGGGATACCATTTCTTTAATGAATCCATTTGGGTTGTTGCCCAATCGGCGATTGCCTGGCGTTGTTCTTCTGTGAGGTTTGCATCCTGGTGAACACCGCCCCACGTGTACGACGGCAGGGGCATCTCATGTTCTTTCACAGTTTCGGCGATCTCCTCAAGTTTGTGGTTCTGAACGGCAATCTTTCTGATAGTAAATTCCGAGAAGTTAAGGTCATGCTTGCCGTCGTTTACATGGTCGGCGAGCCACCATGCTACCGGTTGAACATTCGCGTACCATGGATAACGGGTCTTGTTGCTGTGACAATCATAACATGCAACTTGTAACATTCCCTGGATATTTTCGGGCACGTCATATTTGGTAGTGATGTCGTAGGTGCGGTCGTCAGACAGGTTTTTCTCGGGACGGATAAACTGGATGATAACAAGCAAAGCGACTAAACCAAGGAGGATCTTTTTGACCATAGTGAGAGGTATTGAACCTCAAATCTACAATAAAGCTTTAAAGATTTGCTATCGGCCTTTATCAATAGAAATGATCCTCTCGCCACGAATGGGGCTGCCGTCGGAGGCGATCCCTTCGACAACGATCCGGTATTTTGTGGGAGCATCGGCAGCGTAGAATGAAACTGTTGCTGGTGTTTTTCCATCGGTTGCTACGTTTGGATTCCAGTAGATCGTGGTTCGGTAGTCGAAATAGTTTTCGGGGTCGGGCTTGCTGTAGTCGGGCGATTTGAATTCAGATGCAGTAGCATAGCCGCCCCATCGTACAGCCTGCAGGCCTCGTTTGTCGAACTTCTTCGGGTCTTCGGTGCCCGCACTTTTCTTTGTGTAAACGGCTATAATGCCACCTCCACCGCGCGCCCCATAAAGAGCCGACATTCCATATTTCGTTATATCGACGCGCTCAATTGAGCCGACCGGTATCCGCGAGAGTTTATCATACGCGGTTGCATTTGGATCGGTGTCGGGCACACCATCGACAAGAATTAACAGGTCGCCGGTACTTACACCAGTTTTCATCGTAAAGACCGGAATGCCATCAGCATAAAACACCCGTGCTCCGGGAATCTTTTGTGCGATACCGAAAGGAAGATCGATCACATTGTGTTCTTCAAGCCAGTTGCCGGTAAGCACAAAGTCGCCACTAACACCGCCAGGAGGTGATGTTGGCTCCTCGCGCTTAACGATCTTCTTGCTTTTGATCACAACCTCTTCAAGCATCCTGGCCCCGGTACCAAATCGCGACGAGTATGTCTTATCCATCGCGTAGACATCGAGTGGGAGAGTTTCAACTTCGAACGATGGTACCGGAAGTGGTGCCTGCTCGTCCATCACAACCTTCCCGATCTTTCCTTGTGGGTTCCTGGAACGAATATAAAATTGTATGGTATCGAAGAATGCGATCTCTTTTTCGAAGCGCCCCTGTTCGTCGGTGATCATTCCGAACGTGCTCGTGAGGCTATCCTGGAAAACGGTGATGATGCCTTGTGCGGGTTTCTTCGATATGAAGAAGTTCCCGTTAAAGCCGATACCATATTGAATGTTGTACTTTATCGAGGCCGTCGAATCCTGCGCACGGGGATTGGTTTTTGGAAAAGCTGTGAGTATAGTTTTTTCAACGGCCGGTGGAACAGCCATGGTCAGATCGGTTACGGAGATCGACAGGTCGGCACCCATCGCAAAGTCGAGACTGTCTCGCACGTGGATCTTCAGGTTGATCTTCTCGCGGGTAGAGTATAGATCTTTATCGGTTTGAATAACCAGCAGGCCGGTGGTATCGGCAGTAGTGTTGAGGCTTGCGGGAAAACGTACACCTTCCTTTTCACCGAGCAGGCTAATTGTCTTGGTGAAGATCAGGTTATCATCGAAGTTCAGCATCCACTGCGTGTATGCCTTCACTTGATAATTTCCTGTTGGCAACTTATCGGGCAACAGGATATCGCCATGGAACCTGCCGCTGTCTATCGGGTATTTTTTCGACGTGACAATGCTTCCTTTCGTATCCACGAGGTCGACGTAAACCATCTGGCTCAGCGTGTCCCTAAGCGAAGGCACGGTATAATTCATGTAGCCCTTGAACCATATCTGCTCTTTATTATAATAGTATGGGCGATCCACGTGCAGGTAGGGTGCCTCCAGGAGCACGTTGGCCACCATAGGTTCGATGACGGGAGCGACAAAATTGTCGTTTTGGTATGTGTAGTCGAACGGGAGCCATTCCCCAACTCGCATGTTGCTCATGGTGCCGGAGAGTACGAGGTCGTTCGGATTTTGAACGATGCCGTTGTCGTTCACACCTAACTGACCTTCCTTTACTTCAACCCAACTGATCTGGTCTGTGAAGTTCCTGTAGACGTACGTTGGTGCCCTTTCATAAGCATAATGGACTTCGAGCCTTGTCGGGATATCAATAATGTACGGGCCGCCGGTTCCCAATGATAACACAGCGCTATCGAGCGAAGCCTCGTTAATGTTTACTCCAAGGTTTTCACGAAAGTTTGCAACACGAACAATGTCTTTAACGGTAGTAAGGTCGGTGTAAACGCGGAAGCCTTCGCTGGTGAGATTTTTATCGACCACGCTCTTCAAAAAGTGCTGAGGCGATCCACGGTAAGTTTCTTCGCGGTTCTTTTTCCAGCGTGCCATTGTTACCGAATCTCTCGATCTTTTTTCGGTGAACCGTACGTTTCCCGTGATCACATAATTGGAACGCTTATAGCTGAATTGTTTTAGCTCGAAGCTTAGCGTATATCCCAGGTAATCGTTCTCGATGTTTAGTGGTTCGCGCGCCTCTGCTGTGAATTCCCCGTTCGACTGATCGAAGTTGAGTCCATAGGGATTTTTGATCTGGCAAAACTTATTATGCGTTCCAAAGAAAAGTTTCTCGAAGCGTGCAAGTTGTCGCTTCCATTTGTTGTCGCGTTTACCCTTCACCTCAACGGCATCGAGCATTCTCACATTAAGTTTTACAGAGATCGATAGTGTGGTGCCTTCAGTAATGTCGATCATCCGTGTGTAAGGCCTGTAGCCGATGGTTGAGATAACGAGCTCCTGTTTCCCGAAGGGGATGCGGGTGATCTCTGCTTTTCCGTTGGCATCGGTATAGCCGCCGATCGTAGTACGGTTGAAATATACGTTGGCGTACGGGATTGGCTTACCGGTTTCAGCGTCGTACACTGTGACTGTAACAATGCCGTAGCGGAGTTGTTGGCCGTGCGCTGAAAAGATCAGGAAGAGAGATAAGAACGCAAAAACGAGACGCGCTTTCATTGACACATAAGTTATTATGTTTCTTTGAAAGGTGAAATACCCGCAGGCTGACTGCCGCCGGGTAGTTATGCCACAGCAGGCTTTTATTCCGATCTCAGACTTTTCACCGGGTTTTGCATGCCCGCACGAATTGCCTGGACCGATGTAACAATCCACGCGATCGTAATCACCACGCCGCCTGCAATCGCATAGATCCACCATTGCGGGGTGATCCGGTATTCAAATCCTTCCAGCCATTTGTTGATCGCGTAATATCCCAGCGGAACTGCAATCACAAACGCAATTGCAACCAATATTACGAACTGGCGGGTGATCAGGACCATAAGAGTGGTTAATGCCGCCCCCAATACTTTACGAATGCCGATCTCCTTCGTACGCTGCTCGATCGAAAGCATCACGAGTCCTAATAGTCCTATAGACGAGATGAAGATGAACAACGCAGAGGCGAACCCGATGATCGTTCTCCATTTGGTTTCGGCATCGTACGCTTTCGCGTTAATGTCGTCCATGAACTCGTAGGAGTAAGGATAGAAGGGTAGACCTTTCTTGAAAGTCGACTCAAGTAATTTTAATGTTGCGGGAACATCGTTCGGTTCTATCCGCACCCATATTGTTCCGTAGTTGAAGCTCGGTTGCATAACAAATATTGCGGGCCCGATCTTTTCTTTTAGTGAGACAAAATGATAATTCTTGATTACACCGACGATCGTTAACGGTGTTTTCTCCTCGTCCATATAAGTAATGGTCCGCCCCACGGCATCATCGGCGGTCCAACCGGCTTCTTCGACCAATGCCTCATTTACAATGACCGAGTGTGTAGAGTCGCCCGGATGATCGACTGAAAAGTTTCGTCCTGCCACAATCGTAATTCCGAAGGTGGGGATCAGGTCTTCGTCGACCTTATTTCTTTCGACGGTAACATCTTTACCATTGGCCCACACACCACTAATGCTTCTGCCGCCGTGCCTTCCTGCCACGCTCACAATGTTAGGCTTCCCCAGCAATTCATTCTTGAAGAATGCCGGCAGGCGGTCACTTGCACTGCTCACGGGTATATCGAGCCGCACGAGGTTTTTGCTGTTGTAACCGAGATCGGCATTGAACATGAAGTCCAACTGGGAATTGATGGCCATGGTGCCGATGATCAAAAATATTGCAAGTGCAAACTGGAACACTACAAGACTTTTCGTCAGGAAGCTCTTACCGAGTACGGTCTGGCGGTTGTAGAGAACTTTTACCGGTTGAAGCGACGACAATACTAGTGAAGGATAGAACCCTGCGAGCACCGAGGTAACCAGGAGAAGAGCTCCGAATCCGCCGTACAAATACCAATCCGGGAGATAGGAGAGTTCGAGTTTTTTATTTGCCAATCCATTGAAAAGAGGAAGGGTAAGTTGTGTGAGCACGATCGCGCCAATGAACGCGGCAAGCGAGATCGTGAAAGACTCCGCCAGGAATTGGGCCATCAATTGTTTACGCGAACCACCGATCACTTTTCTTACACCAATCTCTTTGCTTCGACGCAGCGATTGCGCGATGGTGAGGTTTATGAAATTGATGCAAGCTATGATCAAAATAAACGCTGCAATGCCGGTAAGAATATAGGAGTAGACCGGGTCGCTTCCATCTACCATGCCATTGTCGGGGCCGGGTTCCTTCGCCAGGTGGATATCCGTTAGCGGCTGCAGCGAAAGCCCGATCTTAATTGTCCTGCCTTGTCGTTCGCTGGCCGCCTTGATGTCATCGGCGGTATGGGAATCGTAGACCTGCTGCATTTTTGTTTCGATCGTCTTCGGGTCTACCCCTGGAGCGAGCACCAGGAACGTGTTCAGGCTTCCGCCGATCCAATCCTTATTGTCGTTGTACTTTTGCTCGAACTGCATGGTAAGCAGCATGTCCGTTTTGATCGACGAGTTAGCAGGCATGTCGTGCATGACGCCTGTGACGACAAAAGTCTCGAAGTCGTCGGCGAGCTTGATTGACATGTTTTTGCCGATCACGTTCACGGTGCCAAAATATTTCTGAGCGCTGCTTTCACTCAGCACCACAGAATATATGTCTTTCAGCGCTGTCTTCGGATCGCCGTCCTTCAGGTCGAATGAAAATACTTCGAAGAAGGAATTGTCCACTGCAAGCGGCTGTTCGGTAAAGATGTCGTTGTCTTTTTTTACGATGACCGTCCGGCCATTGATGCGAACATAATTTTCGATGCCCGAAATATCGTGTGCGAAACTTTCGCCCATAATAGCATTCGTGATCCCGATCTTCTGCGAAGACTCTCCAAGCCCCCAGTCCTGCACTATTCTGTATATGCGCGGTCCGTTCGTGTGAAATTTATCGTATGAAACTTCATCCCTTGTGTACAACAGGATGAGCAGGCAAACTGTAAGTCCGACGCTGAGACCAACGATCTTGATTACCGAGAAGAACTTGTCGCGGAGAATATTGCGCCAGGCTGTTTTGAAGTAGTTGAGAAGCATGGTTAGGCCATTTAGGTACAACTTCTATTATGAAAATTGTGCCATTCTCATGGAACTGTCTAAAACACAATTTTCGATCACCATCATGTCCACAAACGGGAGGCCGTGACCGCGGGCGGACGTCAGGACTTAATGGTCTTCACCATTCCGAACGACTTAGAGAAGCCGAATTGTTTGTAAAAGTTTTCAAGACCATCGCCGGTGTACAATCCTACGAGGCTATTGGGAACACCATTCGCATCGATCCACGCCGATAGTGTACTCATCAACGCTGCGCCGATACGTTTCGCTTGCCATTCTTTCTTTACCATTACATCTTTCACATAGTAGAAACTTGCATTGTCGGACATAACAAGTGCGCAGCCGATCGCTTCACCCGTAGAAGTATCTTCGGCCACAACTCCGTAGACGGGAATGTTCAGTTGATTGACAAGGTTTTCCCTTTCATCAGGTCGAAACCAGCCTACGGATTTTCTTATCTCAATAAATTCGTCCAGTGTCGGCTTTCGCTCAACGATCCGGATGTTGTTGGGGAACGTGCCCGACTTCTTACGGTCGGCCATATTGCCCGAAAAGATAATGTAGTACCCGTTGATGTCTTTCACGCAGTATTCATCGAATCCCCACGGCCGGTGTTGAAGCTCTGTGACGATCTCTGCTTTCCTTTCTTTGTGGATCCTGTACAGCTCGTCGATGTGTTGCACGCGTATCCAGAACCACGAACCGGTACCGACTTTCGACCTGTCGTCGACTTTAGAGAATTGCACAAATGCTCCGTGCCAGGAGATGCCGGCATGTACGGGTGGTTCGCCCCAGAACCAGTGGTTGGGGAAACCGAGCACGTCCTGCCAGTAGTGAACGCTTCCGACGATGTCGGTTACTGGGATCACGGGTTCGATGTGCGAAATCACCGGTTGTTCTGTCATAACTGGAATGGAATTTGTCGGAATCAAGTTATGAAATTACATGTTGGTTTAGGGACGCTGCTGGTGTTAATTGTATTGTCGGGATGCTACCATTCTTACTACATGGAGGATGAAAAGTGGGCATACTTCGAAGAGTGGGATACGGATGACAACCTGCACATCGATAGTGTTGAATTCGTGAATGGATACCTGAAGAATGATTTTTTTGAGAAGTGGAGTAAGGCGAATGCTGTCACCTATGAAGAGTTTAACAACAAGACCGTTGCATGGGATAGTACGAAGGCTGATCCTTTTGATGTAAACAAAGACAATAAGATCTCAGCCGAAGAATCGGCGAAAGCCATGTTTGTTATCTGTGATCAGAACAACGACGGTAAGGTCGGCAGCCTGGAGTTTTACAGTTGGGAGATCTACTTATAGCTCCCAGCCTTTACGATACTCCCTTCTTAAATATTTATTCGCATCGGGCACGTTTGTGATCTCCATCTTCGCTGAATCATACAATATTTTCTTTCTTGTACGGATGGCGATCGCGCCAAGGTTGATCGTTTCAGAGATCGGTCCGGCTAACAAGAAACTTCCCGGCGACTGTTTCTTTTCCCTGAATGCATCGATCCAGTTGTCGTCGCTGCGGTTTGCATCTTCTTTTGGATAAGGCTGGCCGTTCAGGTATGCGTCCATTTTACTTTGTGGCAACAACACCGGGTCTTCGTTCCTGAAACCTCCGAGTATCTTTCCTTTATCACCAACGAACAACATACCTTCCTGTGGGAGATCCTTTCCGTCGGCCTCGAGTTCTTCGGGCGTATGTGGTTTCATGCCGCCGTCGTACCAGAATAGATCGAATGCGGGAAGCGTTTCCTGTTTGGGGAACTTGAACCGAACGATACTTGAATACGGGAACGCGACGTCATTCACCACATTACGGCTCACCTGGTCGACGATTGTGCGTGTGGTTGTTGTGTAAGCTTCGGCGCTGAGCGGCGCTGTGTTGATGCCCATCGTTAAGAACATTGGCCACAGACTATAGTGTCCCATGTCGGCAATGCTTCCGCCGCCGAAATCATACCAGCCACGAAATACACAATGAGTATAATTAGGATGATAGGGGCGATCGGGCACGGGGCCGAGCCAGAGATCCCAGTTGAAGTCCTTCGGGACGGGAGGAGTATCAACAGGGTTGGAAGTCCACTGTGGCCACACGGGACGATACGACCAGTTATGAATTTCTTTAAGGTTGCCGATGGCACCTTCGGATATCCACTTCTTCACGAGGTCGTTGCCGGGACGTTTACTCCATGCCAGGAGGTGTGTGCCGGCGCCGGTACTTTTCGCGGTGTCTATCGTGAGTCGTGATTCGTACATCCGGTTTGCGATGGGTTTATGGATGACTACGTTCTTGCCCTTCTTCATGGCGGCGATGGAGATGGTCGCGTGAAGGTGATCGGGTGTCATGATCTTGAGTGTGTCGACATCTTTCTCTTTCTCGAGCAACTCCCTGAAGTCGATGTACGACGCACAGCCTTTATATTTTTTCGTCTTGTCTTTGGCGTAATATTTTTCAACGAACTGCTGACCGATGTCGCGGCCGCCGGGAATGCCGGTGAGTTTGTCGCCCCATGTTGGATCTTCGAGAGCTTTGCGGATGCCATCGCGGATGCCGTTAGGTGACCAGTCAATGTAGTCGGTACTCATTTTATTGGGATCGCAGACGGCGACGATGCGGATCTTTGGGTTGGTGATGAGGGTTACCATTTCGCGCATGCCCTGGGTGCCACAGCCGATGTAGCCGAGGGTAAGTTGTTCGCTGGGTGCGATGAATCCGGGGCCACCGAGTACGTTGCGGGGTACGATGGTGAAGGCGGCGAGAGAGACGGTGGCGGCGGAACCGATGAATTGTCGGCGGGAAAGTTTTCGGGATTTTTTCATGAGATGTTAAAGGTTGGGGGTAATAAGATAGGGAAATTATGGGTGGGAGGGTAGGGAGATTATGTTGGGGGGGGTGACGTGGTGGAAATGCGGGGGTGGCGCTAAATGCGGGGTGGCGCGGTGGATCGCGGAGGGCACGCGGAGGTACGCGGAGTTTTAAGCTATCGTCGGCAT
>DASRSO010000029.1:0-17900 GCA_035656375.1 Cyclobacteriaceae bacterium
TTCACAGCAGCCGGAGCTAACGCTCCTGCTCCCTGGAACAACGTTACTGGTTTGAATGCGAACACCGTAGTTGCCAACCTGAGAGACAACAATAACGCGGCTACGAATATGTCAATGACTCTTCAGACTGTATGGCAGGGCACCAACGCGAACGGATATACTACCGGAAACAACTCTGGTCTCTATCCGGATAACGTGATGCGCACTTCGTACTACATGGAGAACTCAACACCAAGAACTGTGCTCATGTCAGGTTTGAATCCTGCGAAAGCATACGACTTCACATTCTTCGCAAGTCGTACCGGCGTAGCAGATCAGAGAAACACGAATTATACAATTGGCTTGAAGACTGTTGTTCTCGACGCGGCTAACAACCAATCGAACACAGTGAAGATCACCAACGTAAGGCCTAATGCAAGTGGCCAGGTAACTGTTACCATGGTAAGAGGTTCTGGCAACGGTACATTTGGGTACATCGGTTCGATGGTCCTTCGTGAGTACGAGCCTTCAAACACACCGACCCCTCCTTCAGCACCTGCTAACCTCGCTGCAGTTGTAACAAGCCGCTCAGCGATCAGGCTTACATGGGTTGACGGTTCGGAAGACGAAACTGGCTTCGAGATCTACAGGTCGGTTGGAAACAACACGAGCTATGCTCTCCTCCAGACGGTAGCTGCTGGTGTGACTACGCTTAACAACAGCGGTCTCACAAATGGTCAGACTTACTACTACAAGGTCAGGGCGGTGAATGCAGTTGGTGCTTCAGAGTATACTAACGAAAGCTCTGGTACTACATTCAACTACTCGATGTCGATCAACTTCAACTCAAGTGGTTCTAGCCAGTCTGGCTGGGCGAACCTGAGCGCATGGAATGCGAACGATGGTTGGATCCCGACAAACCCTACGAACGTGGGCCCCGATGGAATGAAAGGCGCAGGTCTTAACATCATCGACGACGTTGGAACGGCAACAGGTGTATCAATGACCGTTGTGAAAGCTTTCGGTGGTACTAACCCTGCAGGTATGAACGTATCGAACGGTGTTGTACCGGCCAACGTTATGAGACAATCATGGTTCGTTGACAAAGGCACATCGTCTATCCTGAAATTCGGCAACCTGAACCTTACCAAGAAGTACACATTCGCCTTCTTCGGTTCAAGGGACGATACTAACGACCCGGCTCCAAGGATCACGATCTATACGATTGGTTCGACTTCAGTGTCACTCGACTGTTCGAAGAACACTCAGAACCTGGCGATCATCAGGGACGTAGTTCCTCAGTCCGACGGTACGATCACGGTAACTGTTTCTGCTCCGCTTGCATCTGCTTACGGATACCTGAACGGTCTTATCATCCAGGCTCTTCCTAATCCTAATGCACGTATAGCTGCTGATGAGGATGGAGCGATCAGCTCGCTCGAGTCGAACGAAGTACAAGCTTTCCCTAATCCTTTCGCAGACAGGCTCACGCTGAAGTTTGCCAAGGGTGGACACTTCCAGGCCAAGATGCTTAGCATCAACGGTATCGCAGCGTTCCAGGGTGAGTTTGACGCAGAAGACGAAGAAGAAGTAGAACTGCCAGTAAACGCTGACCTCGCACCAGGTGTATACATCCTGAATGTGATCGAAAGCAAAGGCGCTTCTCAAACTATAAAGCTTCTCAAGAAATAAGTTCTCGGTAGGAACTTCGGTAGGAAGGCCATAGGTATATTTGCCTATGGCCTTTTGCTTTTTATGACCCTCACAAATACTGGACGAATTCACGGTCTCGATGTGTTGCGCGGTGTCGCAATGATCCTGGGCATTTTCCTTCACGGCGCGATCGCATACAAAGAAGGATATCACTATGGCGATTGGGTGTTCGACCCAGCCAACACCTCGTGGTTTTACGATTGGCTCTACCTGGTCATCAACTCGTTCAGGATGCAGTTGTTCTTCCTGCTTGCAGGATTCTTTGCACGACTGCTCATTGTTCGCAATGGTGTTTCCGATTTCATCATGAACCGTTTGAAGAGGGTTGGCTTGCCATTGCTCTTCTCCTACTTCACTATTCTGCCGCTTACATTAATCCCGTACCTGTACACCATCCATAGTCGCGAGGTAGCCGATCCCTGGCCCATACTTGCCGATTTCTTCCCGCGGTTCTTTACCCTTCGTGAGCGCTACGGCTTCATGCACTTATGGTTCCTGCAACACCTCCTGTTGTTCTACGTGGTTGCAACAGGTGCCGTTATGTTCGGAAAATATACGGGTGCCGATAAGATCGTGGCCAACATCAACAGCAAGCTGGCGGGAATTAAATTGAAAGCTGCCGGGTTTATTTTTATCGCCGTGCTGCCGCTCACGCTTATCAGTATTCTTTTCAGCACTCCCCTGCCGTCGATATGGACAGGCTTTGTGATCCCGATCCCGCAGTTCCTTTACTACGCATTGTTCTTCTTTTTGGGATGGATACTTGAAACGCATCGTGGCTGGTTCTCTTCTTTCCAGAAAGGCTACAAGCTTAACCTGGCGATCGGCACCGTACTTAGCATTGCGGTGTTGTATTACCTGAACACAACGGTATTCGATCTCACTACGAAAGTCTTTTTGCCTGCAACCGACATGCGTGTGATACTCATGAAGCTCGTGGCATCATTCCAGACGCTGACGTTGGTGGTTGGATCGATCGGTTGGTTCAGCATTACTTTCAGCAACCCGAGCGCCTTCTGGAAATACGTGGCAGATTCTGCCTATTGGATCTACCTCATCCACTTGCCGTTGGTGATGACAACTCAGTTGTTGTTGCTGAATACGGGCGTCCCCGGTATACTCCGGTTCCCGATAGTAGTGCTGGTAACATTGTTCTTCTCGTTCCTGACCTATCGATACCTGGTCCGCTATACGTGGATTGGTACGATGCTCAATGGCAAGCGATCGAAGGACGCCGTGGCTGCTTAAGAATTCCCGTTTGACGGTTGGAGCGTAGTTCCTGTGTATGATCGCTCGAGACTTTCGAGAACGGCTGGCAGAAACACAAGCAACGTCGGTACGAGGAAGAGTCGCGTCTGGTAAGCAATTCCTGATGTAAAGTGTAACGCAAACCAGATCGGTATCAGGCTCAGGAATAATACTTTCAGCTGCATGCTCATGTTACGGAACACAAGCAGTGCCCAGAATGGCAGGAAGCCAAACACACCATATGCTTCCATGTAGGTCTTAAGAGCAACCGAGCTCAACAGGTTGAACTTGAGCATAGGCAGACCGGCGGGAACACGCCATGTTTCCAATGGCTGGTAACCATAGTAGCTTCTCACACCAAAAAAGATCGCAAAGAAGATAACGGTACAAACCGCAGTGATGGCGATGATCTTGAAATTCGTTTTTATCAGTCCACCGATGTTTGGCCATTCCTGCCACGATACAAATCCGAAGAAAAATATCCATGGAATAAAGATGGAGGTCTCGCGATTGAGGGCAGCGAAGAACGTGATCGGTATGACCCAAAGAGGATTGTATTTTTTTACGATGACGAGAGCGGTCAGCAGGTAGAATGTCACATCCATGTAGGTGTTGAAAGTGAAGTCGCTATCGACTACCGAGTTACCCATGAACAGCACTGCCATCATAAGGCCCAGCAAGATCACGAGCTCATTCTTGATGAAGTGCTTCATGTACTTGAATGCGAGCCAGAGGATGAGCATGTTCTGGACCATCCTGAAAAACAGGAACACGATGGTGTACTTTATGAACTCGGGATCCTTGAGGTGTTCGATGAGCTTCCGGGTGGTCTCGTTCTTATCGGCCTGGTCGCCCGGGACGCCCAAATCGATGCTCTGTATGTGGACAACGGCGAACAGGGTGTGGTCGAATATCCAGTAGATGACCTCTATGATCCAGGGGCTTAAGACCCGGTACTGCCAGGGGTTGAAGAACCAGGAGTGCCCGGCGATGTGGTCCAGGTGGCGGAGGTAGTGGTCTACAGCGTAGGCCCGGTAGTAGGCCGTGTAGATCGGGTAGAAGCACATCCAGCCGAAAATGCCCAAAAACAGCAGATTTCGAAGGATTTTATTGTTTGGGGTGGTGAAAAACTGCTGCCATGTACCTGTTTGCATACGGTGGGGATTAAAGCTTGGGGAGTAAAAGTAGTTTTTGGGTCCGACGAAGCCCAAAAATTGTCGCCTTTTTGCAGGTAACTAGGTTACGTTTAGGCTTTTTAGGCCTATTTAGAATGAGTAGATTTGTCAACTGTTTTTTCGTTCTTGTCACTCTTGTCACTATGCGTTGATTTCTATGCGTAAGGTAATTCTACTAGCAGTTTTTGTGGGACTGATTTCTCCAGCCTGGTCACAAACGGCAACGTTTATTGGTGGCGATGGGGCGTGGAACGTGGGTGCGAACTGGGATACCGGCACGCCTCCGAATAACACCAACACTACATCCATCTTCATACCGGCCGACCAGATATGTCGGGTTACATCTGCTGTATCGGCTGACCAGATAACGGTTGACGGCGGCGGCAGCCTTTTCGTTGATAGCGGTGGAAACTTAACGATCATTGATGGACCGGGTAATGATGTTACACTGAATGATCCGGATTTTGTTCTCGTCTTCGATGCTGGAAAGCTGGAAGTGAATAGCGGGGGTGTGATTACAAATAATTCAGGTTCGGGCTTTCAGATCGCTTATTCCCCAAGTGCTGGCGTCGCGACCTATCAGTACAACAGCGGTGGCGAATATCGCCATGGGCTCAACGGTTTGGCAATTCCCGCCGCAACATGGAATGCGGGGTCTATTTGCCGGATCACAGGTTGGGTGGGGCTAACCACTGGTGCGAACTTAATAGCATTCCAGAATAGTCTTTCACAGGCCTTTCATCATTTCATTTGGGACTCGCCCAGTCAAACCGCAGGTAGCGTTTCGCTTAATGCCCAACTTGGTGTACTAAATGGTTCCGGCGAACGTGAGATTGGTGGCAATCTCGAAATTCAAAATAACAACAACCGACGGGTTCAACTCTGTGTTCCTTCGGGTCTTCCTCCTCTCCCAACAAACGCTCTTCGGGTGAAGGGAGATTTTATCGTTGATGGCGCGTCAAAAGTGGTTGTCGGGGGTTATGGTACATTCAATATGTTTGTTGAAGGCAACGTGCGATTTTCTTGCTACGCCACCTCTCCAAACACTACATCATCTGCTTACCAGATATCAACAAGCGGCAATACCACACTAAATATTGATGGAAACTTTACGATTGAAGAGAATGGGCAGTTCACAATTGTTCCGTCTACAGGGAATGCCACAATAAACATCGGCGGCAATTTTAACGTTTTGGCGGGCATCCCTCCTAACACCGGTAGCCCGCAGATCTCGAAGACTGGAGCAGGCGCTGCCATCATCGCCTTCGACGCAAACAAAACCCACACATATACCTACACGGGCGGAACTTTTGACGCAACGGTTTCATCTAACATTAATTACAATGTTGGATCGGGAGCCACATTAAATCTTGGAACCGCTGCTTTGGGAGGTTCGACTTCAGTATTCAATTCCGATGGTATAGTAGTTCTTGGATCATTCAACGCTACAGGCGCTTTACAGGGTAACCTCCCAATGACCACACGCAACTTCACGTCGGGAACAATAGTTTATCAAAGCACCGGCGGGGGACAATTTATCGGGTCAGCGCATCCCACTGGCTCTGCAGTTGCAACCACAATAAACAACGCGTCGGGTGTAACACTTGCCGCGAATGTTACTATTGGCGGTCTTCTCACTCTGCAAACCGGAAACCTTAACATTGCTTCCAACACATTAACCCTTTCGGGTACACTTGTTCCTAATGCAAACAGTATTGGCGTTACTTCAAACTCGAACCTTACAATCAATGGAACTGGTGCGTTTGGTACACTGCCTGTTGCCGGAACACTTAACAACTTCACAGTCAATAGAACTTCTACCGGTTCACTTACTCTTGGATCGAGCCTCACTATTGGTGGTACATTCACCCAAACAGCGGGGCGTGTCGACATAGCAAGCAATACACTTACGATCAACGCACAATACACCGGTACAGGAAACCTCGGCACCACAGCCGGCTCTACACTTGTAATCAATCAGCACGCTTCGCCTCTTCCAACCGTTGCTTTTACAAACAACCCGATCAATACCCTAACTCTTAATAGAAGCGGGGCGACGCTTGCCACCACAGGTACGCTGACTGCAACAAACCTCAATCTTTCAGACGGTATCTTCAACCCGTCATCATTTAACATGGCTTCTGGTGGAACGGTTACAGTGATCGCCGGTTCCATCGTGCCTACCCCTGGAAGTACCGGCATGTACAACGTTGTTTACAACAATGCGAGTCCAATTACCGGCAGTGGCGAAATACCTCCTGCAATTATTACCAACAGGCTGAATAATGTGACGATCGCCGGTGGTTCAACGGTAATTTTCCCCAACGATTGCGTGATTAACGGGATCCTTAACATAAACAACGGTGCACTTGATGCGCAAACACGCCAGATCACACTGCTTGGTAATTTCATTGGCGACTCTGGAGGAACGCTCACCAGCTCGACCTTTACTTTTGACGGAAACACTACAATCTCCGGCAGTTCAATTCCAGACTTCGGCCATATTATTCTTAATGGCTCTCGTACCCTCACGCTGCCGTCACAACTCAATGTTGCTGGCGATATCCAGCTAACCACAGGTGCAACCCTTAACCTCAGCAACGGAACGATCACACTTACCGGTGGAAATGCCCAGAATATTGCAGGTGGTGGTCTCAGTGTGAATAACCTTACTGTCAACAAAACCGGTGGCAGCGATGTAACCCTCGTGAGTGCGCTCAACCTTCTTGGCGCATTGAACGTGAGCTCCGCCGGCAGCGACTTCGCATCGAATGGATTCTTGCGTGTACGATCAACAACTGATGCAGGCTCAGGCAACGGCCGTATCGGTGCACTTCTTAACGGGGCGACTGTTTCGGGTGACGTTATCGTCGAGCGCTACATGAGCACCGAAGGCCGTGTCTATCGTCACATTTCTTCGCCGGTAAGTGGTCACACTGTTGCAGATCTCCAGGCACAAGGAATTCCGATTACAGGTTCGTTCACCGGCGCGACAACAGGTTGTGCTGGTTGTACCACAAACGCATCGATGCAGACATTCAACGTTCTTGGCAACGCGTTTACTCAATTCCCGGTGTCGTCTAACACCGAAGCGTTGACCGCTGGAACAGGATACCTTCTCTTCATTCGTCAGGATGTGATAGGAAATGGCAACCCCGTTAATATCAACTACGACGGACCTATCAACCAGGGAGACTTCCCGTTGTCGGTTGTACACAATGCCAGCCTGCCGCAAAGCTGGAGCCTTGTCGGAAACCCTTATCCCGCTTCGATCGACTGGGACATCATTGCAGGTTGGACTAAAACAAACCTCGCTGGTTCTGTTGCTGTACAGGATAGCCCTATGGGAGGATATCGCTACTGGAACGGATCGGTTGGTTCTGGTATTGGTACCGGTCTCGATAATGGTGAGATCGCGAAAGGCCAGGCGTTCTGGGTGCGTACTTCAGGAGCTTCTCCTGGCCTTACCATTCATGAGCAGGCTAAGTCACCTGTGTCGGCGCCCTTCTATCGCGAAGGAGCTCCTGATCCCGAGGTCATGATCATCAACATTACCGACACGAGAGGTCTCGTAGACCGCGCTGCGCTCCAACTCCACGATGAGGCAACAGACAAGCTGGACTTCTTCGACGCTCCGAAGCTTAACAACACATGGCTCGATCTTTCAACCCGTATTGCTGGTGAAGATTACAGGATGGCGATCAATGCCACCAATGCTCTAACCTGCGAGAAGCCGGTCAACATTGAAATGACATTTACAAAAAATGCTACTACCGGCGCTTTCGTCATTACCCCTACAGGAACCTATAAGTTGAAGTTCAACTTCCAGGGTAGCAAGTGGGCCGGACATACCATTAAGTTGTTTGATAAGTACACAAACACTACCACCGATCTTAGCGACGGTAAAGAGTACAACTTTACAATTGCACAGGCTACCGCAGCTTCGTTCGCAGCCGACAGGTTTACACTGCAGTTCGGTGATCAACCTACCATGCTCGACCTCGCTGTTTCTGGCGATGCCAGCACATGCATTGATGGCCAGGCAAGCATGACCGTTGCATCATCGCAAGTTGGTTTCAAATATTATGTTGTCAACGGATCGACCAGGATCTCTGAAGAGCTCGAAGGCAACGGATCGGATCTTGTGTTCAACATTCCTGCCAGCGAACTCGCAACAGGCTCAAACAATTATTCGGTTGTAGCGAAGGGTTGGTGTTCTGCAAAAAATCTGAATTCAACATGGGCTGTAACCAAGCAAGAAGTACAGGCTCCTTCAGCGAATGATATGCAGAACTGCGGTGCAGCCAAGTTTGCACTTACAGCTACAGGTGCCGGCGCCAATGATACATACAAGTGGTATGAAACAATCGACGGTGCAACCTCGATCGGAAACGAAGCGATATTCGTAACAACGACACTGCAGCAGTCGAAGACATACTATGTATCGGTGCTGAATCAACTTGGTTGCGAAAGCGGTCGCACCGCCGTAATGGCCAGCATAAACACCGTGCCCACAGCAACCATCACTGCCAACGATGCAACGTTTACATCGAACTATGACACGGGCAACCAGTGGTCGTTCAATGATCACCCGATCGATGGCGCTACCGGAAAAACTTTCACAGCAACAGAATCGGGTACGTACGCATTAACTGTTACAACCAGCGAGGGCTGCTCGGCAACTGTTACTAAAACTTATGCGAAGGCTACGCCGGGCCCCGGCCCTCAACCTGAACCAGAACCCGAGCCCGAACCAGAACCGGAAATTGTAACAGGTGACATCATGGAGCCTATACACGGCGCTCGTGCATATCCCAATCCTGTGAAGGACGACAACCTTTACATCGAGTTTGGAAAAGTGAACGGTCCTGTTGACATAACCCTGTTGAATGAGTTGGGTGGAAATGTGAAAAGCGTTACCGTGTCGGGAAGAAAGGCAACATCCATTTCGATGCGTGATCTTTCAACCGGTATCTACTTTGTGAAGATTGCTGGCAACGGAGCCGTGAAGACCATCAAGGTCATGAAGGTATCGCAGTAATTGTACCCGCACTTGTAATCAAATTTTGAAGTCGCGTTTTCAATTGTATGCGAGGAGATCGCTATATCTCCTTTCCGCTTGTTCTGTAATTTGTTACGGTAGCGTACTCATACCTCCCGATTTTTTCTGGCCAGCCATTTACCTCGCCTTCGCGATCCCTGTTGTAATCGCCATAAACATCTGTGTTCTGATCACGCTGATGATCGTGCGAAGCAAGCTGTTGTTGTTTCCACTGATCACGTTAGTGCTGGCAACACCTTTCATACTTTCAACTATCAGCATTCATAAGAAAGAGGTACCGGCGAATTCATTAAGCATACTTAGTTTCAACGCACACCTCTTTCGTGAACATCATAACTATTCAAAGTTCACACTCGAATCCATCAACTGGGTTGTCGACGACGAGTCGGACATCAAATGCATACAGGAATACAGCACCAACAGCCAGTGGCGCAACCTCGACGTAAACGGCCAGTTAAAAGACAAAGGCTACGAACGATTTACATTCAAGGCAACATTACCCGACACACAACATGACCTCGGCATGGGGATCTTCAGTCGCTACCCCATGATCGACTCGGGAATTGTTTGGGAAGACAAAGGGTCTTTGAACGCAGGACTGTTCGCAGACATCAGGATCGGCACCGACACCATAAGGATCTATAACGTTCACCTCGCTTCGATGAACCTGGAACTGGCCCAATACAAAAACACCGACAACTACCTGGCAAAAATGAGGTTGCTTTTGGAAAAACTAAAGTACGGAAGCATCCAGAGATCCGAAGAGATCCGGACGTTGCTCGAGCATGCAGCAAGTTCACCTTATCGTGTAATTGTTTGTGGTGACTTCAACGAGACACCGTATGGATATAATTACCGGCTGATCAACTCACGGTTATCGAACGTATTCGAGAAGGCCGGCAATGGATTTGGATTTACCTACAACAGCAAGATGTTCTTCCTGCGTATCGATCACCAGTTTGCTGGCGACAACATCGAACCTGTATCTTATAGTGTTGACCGGAGCCTGAAGCAATCGGATCACTTCCCCACGAAAGCGGTTTACAGACTTAACTGATCTTACATTCCAATCAACGCCTTGCGGCGCGACGATTCGAAGAAGAATGTATTGAGCGACCCCTGGCCAGGTGAGAAGCCTTTGTCTTTGTCGAACCTGTAGGGCTGGTAGTTCATGCCTGCAAGGAATTGGGTGACTTCTTCGGTAGGAGTTTCAATTAAGAAAATGGGTTTGGTGCGTTCAATGGTTTTGCGACCACCGAGGATAACTTTCAGCTCATAACCCTGCACATCGATCTTGATAAAGTCGGGACTAAGATTGAATGTATCGAGACGGTCGATGTGGCAATTCACTTTTCGTAACGAGAGGTGACTTTCTTTAAAGAAGAAGATGCGTGTACGCAGCCAACCCAATGCTTCCTCAGGCTTGAATGAAGCGAGTCCGTCGAACATGAAGTTCTTATAGTAAGGGATGTTCAACTCCAGGTTGCCCTCTACGTCGCCGAGTCCAACGTTGTGCAGAATTACGCTTGAGTCTCTGCTGTAAACGCTGGCCAGTTTTTTGAAAACGATGGGGTTGGGTTCGAAGCCCACGACTTTAGCATTGCGGGCTCCGAGCTTGATAGCCTGGATGGTTTCGCCGCGGTTGGCGCCCGCGTCTATGAACACCATTGAGTCCACGCCATTGATAAGGGGAAGGCCAGCAAAGTCGGTTTCGGCGGGCCTGTTGAAGGCCTGGGCGTAAGCCCTTTTGAAGCCGAATTTCATGTCCTGGAGGAAGGGGAAATTTACCTGTAGTGTGCGTGCAAACTTTTTAATGAAATTGGCCATTTTGTTATTAAAAGCTAAATTAGCGGGCTGACTCCCCTGCCTTTTTGTGTTGGCAGTTCTTCCTGTTCGGAATAAAACACTCTAACTCCATATTCGATGAAATACGACCGCAGTTGTGTAGTCCTTGGGATATTACTTTGCCTTGCAGTATCCATGCAAAGTTATGCTCAAAAGGCATCGTCGGAATTGGTGAAGGTCAAAAGTACGACATTTTCAAAATTCAATTTACAATATCTCGCGTATAAGCCTGCAACACCACCCAGTGGCAAGCTTCCCGTTATCATTTACCTCCACGACAACGTTGCCGTTGGCAGTAATCCTGATTGGATGAAGGGCAAGGGTTTGCCCCTGTTGATGGAGAACGGAAAAAATATTCCTGCCCTGGTAGTTGCTCCGCAGCTCCCGGATAAGATGGGAATGAACTGGTCGCCGGCGTTTGTCGATGAGTTTGTGAACGATGTGGTGAGCAAATATTCTGTCGATCAGGATCGAATCTATCTTACAGGTTTCAGCATGGGTGCCAACGGTGCATGGGAATATGCATGTGCGCATCCCGATCGTGTGGCGGCAGTTGTGCCTATCGGTGGATGGGGTGATCCCAAAAAAGTTTGCAACATGAAGAGTGTTGCAACCTGGGTGTTCCACGGAGCCAACGATGAGATCGTAATTCCACAGGCATCGAAGAACATGGTTCAAATGCTGAAAGCTTGTGGTGGTGATGTACGGATGACTGAACTGGCCGATGTGAAACATGAAGCATCGGGTGCGGCGTATGCTTACGAAGGAGTATTCGAGTGGATCCTGTCTCAAAACAAATCGAACACACGCAAGACAGGAAAGACTGTAGTGGATGCGAACACGATCTCATATAAACTTCCGAAAGCGCTTGCCTCGATAACAGGCCTCGCATGGTCGAAGGCCGGTTCCGATTGGTATGGTATCAATGAGAAAGACTTAAGGCCGATCGTAGTTAACTTCGATACGACCGGGGGTGTGAAAAATCTTCTACAGGTTAATAACGCCGGTATTATTTCATGGCAGGATATCACGCTTGCAAATGGTAATCTTTATATAGCCGATGTTGGCAACAGCCAGTTCAAGAGAAAGACATTCCAGATCTACGAGGTGAATGAAGAGGCATTAAGAACTGGTTCTACACGCGCGAAAAAGATTGAATTCTCAGTTTCCACACCTGATCCGCTTGATTTCAAATCAATTTTCTATGATAAGAACTCCCTCTATTTAGTGGGTGAAACACAGGGAATGAAGCAGCGCTTCCTTGTAAAGGTGGCTATAGCATTCGATAAAGTGACCGAGGCAGAGGTAGTGGGCGCTCTTCCCAAATTGGACATTAAGTCCATCACCGGGAGCTACTATAATTCAGCTACCAAAAATTTGCTGTTAATAAGCGATGTGTCGCTGTGTCGCATAAAGGTGGGGTCCGAAATCGATTTAGTACGCGATTACCTGCCGTCGTACTTAAGGTTACCTGGCAGGACCCAAAAAGAATCAATTACCATAGGCCCGTCTGGAGAGATAGCATTTGCTGACAAGAACTTCCTCGGCACCACCGACGGAAATCTTTATTTGATGAAGGAGAACACGGGAAGTAATTAATACTGCATGAAATAGTGGGAAAACATTTTCCCACTTTGCAAAATCGACTCAAGTTTTTGAAATGAGGTATAAGAATTTGCGAACATAAGTAGTAATTTGTAACCCACTTCTCTGATTATGAACAGGCGCCACTCCTACATCCGGCTGCTCCTAGTAGCCGCCGCAATGTTTTGTTTTTATACAACGTCATTCAGCCAATGCGGTTGTACCTTCTTAATAAGCACGAACAACAACGACATTACTTTCGATGGTACTGCGAAGAATGCAAAACCTGGCGACAAGATTTGCTTTCCTAACGGAACGCGAACAGGTATGTTGTTCAAGAACCTGAAAGGAACGCCGGAGAAACCAATCATCATTACAAACAGGTGCGATGGTAAAGCAACAGTGCAAGCACCAACAAGCTGGGGTAACGTTATCGAATTCCAGAACAGCCAGTATGTTATTGTAACTGGCTCTTCAAACCCTTCGGAGTTCTACGGAATGGATATCTCCGGAGCTAACTTCGGCGTTCAGATCCACGACCTCTCTTCAGACTTCGAAGTCGATCACCTCTACATACACGACGTGTTGTGTACACCTCTCCAGGCAAAAACAAACCCTACGTGTGATACAAAAACATGGAGAGGAAATTTTACACTGCGAAACATCAACATCCACGATCTAAGTCTCGCCAATACCGGTTGCGAAGCATTCTATATTGGTAACTCACACTATGATATAGGTGTAACACTTACATGCAACAACGTATCCACAAAGGTCTGGGAACACGACGTCGACGGTGTAAAGGTCATTAACTGCAAGCTTCTCAATATCGGTAACGATGGTATACAGGTTGGTGCCGCAACAAATGCTATTATCCACGACAACATTGTTATAAACACGGGTCTGAATAACAACGAAGCGCACATGAACGGCATCCAGGTTGGTAGCGGTACAACGAATGCCATCGTATACAATAATATCGTTGACGGTGCGCACGGTTATGGTCTTGCAGATTTCGGTGGCGGAACGATCTACTATAACAATATTGTTACGAACAGTCTACTTCCTGGTATCTTCTTAAGGGACGATGCCCCAGCCTTTGCACCCCGAGGGTTCACAGTCGTAAACAACGTTGTCATAAATAGTGGTTATCAATCAGTCTACATGTTGAGTGAGAACCCAGTCACGTCCAAGCTTGAAAACAATATCATTGTTACTCCCGTCGGTTTAACGCACGTTTACAAAAACAACAGCAACGTTAAGCTCACCGATGCGAATAACATCAAAACGTTCGATATCACTACCGTGAAGTTTAAGGATCCAAACAATAAAGATTATCACCTTCTCGCCGGCGCTGCCGCTATTGATGCAGGCTCCGATCAAACGGGGGTCGGTGTAGTGTTCGACCTTGAAAACAAACCTCGTCCCAAAGGAACGAAGATGGACATCGGTGCTTACGAAGTTCAGCCTCCCGGGCTGCAGGCACTTGCCGGTGTCGACCAAAGCATCACTCTTCCTACAACTACAGTTTCAATTACCGGAGGTTCAACCGGCGCAACCGGAACTGCTAAATACGAATGGTCGAAGAAATCAGGCCCGTCTGCAGGAACAATTGTTAACCCTCTCGTAGCAGGTCTTGTTGTAAACGGCCTTGTAGAAGGCGCTTATGTCTTCGAATTAAAAGTAACCGATGACGTAACATTTGCCTTCGACCAGGTAAACGTGAACGTATTGCCTGCAGCTGTTAATCAAAATCCGACTGCAAATGCTGGCGCCGACCAGGCGATCACAGTGCCCGCTGCCGCCGTGCAACTTACAGGTCTGGCTTCCGATCCCGACGGTACAGTTAAGAGCGTCGCGTGGACAAAGTTCTCCGGCCCCGCTGCGAATATCGTTTCACCTTCAACACCCGTAACAGTTGTTAATGGTCTTGTAGAAGGTATATACCAGTTCCAATTCACAGTAACTGATAATAAAGATGCAACTGCGACCGACTTCGTGCGAATAGATGTCAAGGCAGCCGGCACAAACCAATTGCCCATCGTGAGCGCAGGCAATCCTGTATCCGTATTCCTTCCTACAACAACGGCGACTCTTACCGGGACCGCTTCCGATCCTGATGGCAGTATCTCAACAAGACTGTGGGAAAAGAAGTCGGGTGGATCAGCGTCCATGACAGGTCAGAACTCACTTGAGCTCAATCTATCAAACCTTGCACAGGGTAGTTATACGTTCCGTCTTACAGTAACCGACAACAAAGGCGGATCTTCTTTCTCGGAGGTAGTTGTACAGGTTCTCCAGGGAAATCAGCCGCCTACAGCAAATGCCGGCAACGATACACCGCTTGTTCTCCCGACAAACTCGATCGAGATCCAGGGTTCAGGTACAGACACGGATGGTAACGTAGTTTCTTACGAATGGGTAAAGGTAAGCGGACCTTCCGCAACTCTCGCGGGTGTTAACACCAGCAAGCTGACCGTTACCAATATGCAACTTGGAACTTATGTCTTCGGGCTGAAGATCATTGATACAGGTGGTGCTGATGGTTACGACGAAGTAACCATCGCAGTAACGAACGCGCCGACAGGTCCCAACGAATTGCCTCTTGCATTCGCTGGTGGTAACGTGCCGCTCTCTCTTCCAACTACGCAGATAAACCTGTACGGATCAGGATTCGATGCCGATGGTTCGATCTCAACCTACTCGTGGTCGAAAGCAAGCGGTGGAGCTGCAACCCTTGTGAATGCAAACACACCGACGTTGACCGTGACAGGCCTTAACTACGGACAATATGTATTCCGCCTTACAGTAACCGACGACAAAGGTGCAACCGACGACGACCTCGCGATCGTATCTGTCAGCGAAGCAGGCACAAACCTCTTCCCTCGTGCAGATGCCGGCGCAGACAAGATCATCCGACTCCCGCAGACTACAATCCTCCTGGATGGCAGCGGCTCCGATGAAGATGGCGAAATCAAAAGCTTCGCGTGGACACAGGTGTCGGGCGGTACAGCTTCAATCGCCACGCCCGCGGCGGCAACTACTACAATCTCCGGACTTGCCGAAGGAGAATACGTCTTCCGTCTTACTGTCACTGATGACGACGGTGCGAGCGACCTTAACGAAGTTCTTGTTCGCGTTGTATCGTCGACGAACAACCTTCCTCCCATTGTGAACGCTGGCCCCGACAAGCAGATCTTCCTTCCCATATCGGCAATCGTTCTTTCGGATGCAACAGCTTCCGATGATGGAAGTATTTCGACATACCAATGGACAAAACTTGCGGGCCCGAACGTGACGCTGGAAAATCCTACACAACTTGCATTGTCTCTGAAGAACCTTGTTCAGGGCGACTATTCATTCCAGCTCACCGTGACTGATAATTCTGCGGCCGCCGTTTTCGATATCGTAAGAGTATCTGTTCTCCCGGCAAGCTTCGCTCCTCCCGTAGTTGATGCAGGTTCAGATCAGGACATCTTCCTGCCCACAACGGATGTGATACTTACAGGTACCGCTACTTCGCAAAATTCGACAATCACATCTACCATCTGGACCAAGAAGATTGGCGGCGATGCGGTGCTTGCTGATTTCAATACGCTTACATTGAAAGTTACCGGCCTGAAGGTGGGCAAGTATGTGTTCTCGTTGACAGCAACTGCCGATGATGGCAAATCAACTTCCGACGATGTACAGGTAACTGTTAACCCTACACCTCCTAACCAGGCGCCGATTGTAACGGCAGGCGCAAGCCAGGTGGTGAAGCTTCCCGCAACACAGGCTACGCTTGCGGGAACAGCGATAGATAGCGACGGAACAGTTGCCAGTGTTGCATGGAGCCAGGTATCCGGTCCTAATACAGCAACGTTCACCGATGGCGCTACGCTTTCAGCAAAAGCGAATGGGCTGGTTGTAGGAAACTATATATTCAAGCTCTCTGCTACAGACAATCTTGGAGCTACTGGCAGCACGACAACGATCGTTGCCGTTATCGATCCTGCTGTATCCGAGGGTGTTCCTCCCGTGGCATTGGCCCCTAACGATACAACAATCGTTATTCCGGTAGATGCTGTGCAGCTTAAAGGCCGGGGTGTGGATGTCGATGGGGTGATCCAGGCATTCAACTGGGAGCAGGTTTCAGGGGGACCTATCAACTTCTTTGTGAACGATGCGTTCCTCGATATTCCGAATCCTCCTGCCGGCATTTTCGAATTTAAGCTTACTGTTTTTGACGACGATACATTGTCGGCATCGGACAACGTTGTTGTTACCTTCTTTGAGAAGGGTAAGGAGATTCCTACGTTCTTTTCACCGAACGCAGATGGCCTTGGAGAGAACTGGGTATTTAAGAATATAGATGATTACCAGACTTGCAAGCTGTCTGTATTCAGTCGTTCGGGTAAGGTGGTGTATGAAGCAGCTCCTTATCAAAACAACTGGAACGGTACGCTCAACGGTACGCCGCTGAGTGATGGAGATTATTATTACAACTTAAATTGTGATGATGGAAGAAAAATAAACGGTGCCGTACGGATAATACGGTAGAACATTTTTTAATACACCCTAATGATCAGATTTCTAGCCACTGCCCTTTTCGTTGTGGTACAAGGCGCCGTTATGGCACAGCAACTGCCGTTGTATACACAATACGTTTTCAATCCTTTCCTGGTAAACCCCTCGATGGCGGGTGCCTCGGGCAGGTCGGAAGCCAATCTTCTTTATAGACAGCAGTGGACAGCCGTACCTAATGCGCCCCGCACAATCCAGGGCGACGTTCAATACGTGCTCGGCTCCAATATGGGTGTGGGCCTGCAGGTGGTGAACGACAAAACGATCATGTTAAATTCCACGTCGGTGATGGGCACGTTTGCATATCGTGTAAGCCTTGCTACCGATCATACCCTCGGCTTCGGTTTATCGGCGGGTATGTTCGCCAACCGCGTCGACCTCTCGGAAGTTCCTGCGGGCGACCTCTCCGACCCCGCACTTATGTCTGTTAGAACCAATAACTCAGCAGTCGACGGACAATTCGGTATTCACTATCGTTTCAAAGGATTCCTGTTAGGTGCATCAATGGTCAACCTCTTCGACAGGAAGACGCTCACGACAGAGTCATTTCAAAAGACAAAGCTCAGCCAGTTGAAGAACGATGTCATCTTCGCGAGCTATCGTTTTAATATTGTACCCGACCAGTTCGCTTTCACACCCAACGTTGCATACCGCATGTATACCAACTCGGGCATAAACTATTATGAAGCATCGGCGGTGTTCTCGTATAAAACCCTCCTCGATGTAGG
>DASRSO010000030.1:0-9759 GCA_035656375.1 Cyclobacteriaceae bacterium
GCCGAAAAATCATTTTGCAATGTGGGAGCAGTTGGAAACGGAAGGCTCGACGACTGCTCTTCGCTATCGCCACCCTGGATCACCCGAAAGATCCGGTCGGCCTTCGTGTGATATTTGTCGTATGAAAGCTCATCCCTCACGAACAACATAATGTTCAAAACACATGTGAGTCCCATCGCCAGTCCAAAAATGGTGACAAATGAAAATGCTTTCTCTTTAAAGATCTGGCGGATGGCGATCTTGATGTACTCTATGAACATAAAAAGATGTTATTCAATTAATGCTCTCACAATCAGAAACAGCAACGAAGGACATAATAAACAACCCAACCCGGTATAGAATGTAGCTGTGAGTGCTCCGTAAGGTACTAATTTTGGGTCCGTAGCCGCCAGACCGGCCATCACACCGGCGTTCGTTCCGATCATGCCGCCAAAGATCATCGCAGTATGTGGATTGTTGAGTCGATCGACCTCGCGAAAATTGGGGTACCTATCGCAACCACCATGGCCTTCACGACCCCTGTTGCAATACTCAATGCAATAATTTCAGACGACGCACCAAGGGCTGCACCGGTTACCGGGCCAACAATGTAAGTGCATGAACCGGCGCCGATCGTCGTCAGTTCTACCGCTCCTCTAATTCCCCACATGTAGGCGATCGCTACGCCGAAGACAAACGCCACAAGTATTCCTATGATCAACGACACCGCTCCAAGCAAACCTGTCTTGCGCATCACAACCACACTTGCACCCATCGCTGTCGCTACGATCGCGAAGTCTCTCAACATTCCGCTGCCCATCAATGCAAAACCCTGGAACAACGGGAGGTCGGCAATGCCTTTTTTGCCTCCCGAATAATCTCCACCGATGTATGCAAGTACAAGTCCCGCCACAATGGCAATTGCAGGTGCCGGCACTTTGCCTCTTGTTAATTTTTTTGATATCACTTCGGCAAATAACATGATCACTCCCACGCAGAGGAACGCAACAACAAGTCCATTGTCCTGGAATAATTTAACTACCCGTTCCATCGTGCGATTTGCCTTTAATGAAGCGAGCGAGATAAGGGATAAGTGCAAAGCCGATGGCCACAGGAATGATCCCGACAAGAACTGCCAGTAATCCCGACGACACTGCGGCTTTTACATTCTGTGTCGCGGTCATCGCAACAATGATTGGAACATACATGTTGTTCCAGAACGCGATGCCTTCACTTACGCTTTCTCGGAAAAATCCTTTTACCGATAACCATTGCTTCAGAAAGATCAGGATCATCATTCCAAAACCGACGCCGCCAACATTGGCATCAATATTCAACGCCTCGCCGAGCAGTTCGCCCATCAGTTGTCCACCGATGAAACTGAAAGCAAGTAACGCAACGCCGTAGATGACCATATCAGAAAAATTTCTTTACGTCATTCTTGACAACCTTTCCCATAGCATTCTTCGGAAGCTCGTCGACGATCACAAACCGCCTTGGAGTTTTATAGGCCGGCATTTTTTGTCGCAGCCAGTTGCTTAGTGCTTTAAGATCGATCGACTTGTCTTTCACCATCAATGCTGCCGCAACAAGCTCGCCCCATTCTTCATCGGGCAGGCCAACTACACTACAGTCGGCAATCAACTCATGAGTTCGTAAAACTTCTTCGATTTCAAGCGCCGAGATCTTGTAACCACCCGATTTGATGATGTCGACAGAATCTCTTCCAAGGATCCGATAATACCTATCTTCAATGACAGCGACATCACCGGTCTTGAACCAACCGTCTTCACTAAATGCTTTTTTTGTTGCTTCTGGATTTCTCCAGTATTCATTAAATACTGTGTGTCCTTTGATCTGTATCTCCCCGTCGACCAGGCGAACAGCCACACCGGGCAACGGCTGACCAATATAACCTGCGCGCCGGTCGCCGTTATATGGATTGCTGATTGCCATGCCGATCTCAGTCATTCCATAACGCTCAAGAAGCGTATGACTACTGATCGTCTTCCATTTCTCCATGATTGACACGGGAAGTGCCGCCGAACCGGAAACCATCAACCTGAATTTGGAAAGAATGTTTGTGATCTCCGTACGTTTAGTTTCGCCGAGCGATTCCCAGTAACTGATCAGTTTAAAATAGATCGTCGGCACAGCCATAAAAACGTTGACTTTGCCTTTTGCAAAAACATCGAATACGGTTTCCGGCGAGAAAGGATGGATGAACTCTACTATTGCACCCGACCACAACGCACAACTCACCACATTGATCACGCCATGAACGTGATGTAACGGAAGCACACACACGATATGGTCGTTGCTGGTCCATTTCCAGGCATCGATGAGCGACACGACCTGGGCCTCAATATTCTTATGTGTTGTTACAACTCCTTTAGGAAGACTGGTGGTCCCGCTGGTGTAAAGGATCATCGCCTTGCGATCGGATGAAAATTCCGGAAGTTTTGAAAGTTCAATACTTTTTAGATCTTCAAGTAAAACTAACCGGATCGCCTTCGATTCAATCAACGGCAGAACAACCTGTTCGTACTCTTTCGTCATCACAACAATCTCCGCCCCTGTATTCTCGATCACATACAAAAGCGATGGTGGCGGATAGGTAATACACAAAGGAACAGCCATGCCTCCCGCCCGCCATATTGCCCATTGCGTTGCTACGTATTCGAAACCGGGAGAGATCATGAATGCGACACGCGCCTCTTTCAAATCATCCTTTGAATTCAACAATACACTCGCGATCTCGTGCGAGCGCTGTAAAAGCTCATCGTATGAATACGACCTGTTGTCGGATATGATTCCTGTCCGGCCGCCATGGGCCTTTGCTTTGTCAATGATCCCGGGCATGTGGGGGAAGAGAGTTCTAATCCAAATAACGTGATTTCTTTTAATGAATGAAGAGCTAGCTTTCGTTATGACTAAACTTATTTCCACAGTCGCTCTCACCCTATTTTCCCTCGTCAGCTTCTGCCAGTCGCCGCCAGCTCGCTGGACACACGTGATGTGCTACGACACCGACAACAAAGTTGTCCTGATGTTCGGTGGCAGCAGCTCCAACGGGCTCTACGGCGACCTTTGGAGTTTCTCAAAAGGTCAATGGAAAAAGTTGTCCGACACCGGTCCCGCTCCCCGTGGCAAACACGCCTTTGCATACGACGAAAAACGGAAAGTCGCCGTGCTTTTCGGGGGCAGTGGAGCAAACGATCAACTCCTTGGCGACACCTGGGAATGGAACGGCAAAATATGGAAAGAAGTAAAAGTTCCCGGTCCTTCAATGAGAGACCACCCGATGGCTGGTTTCGATCCGCAGTCGAACACTATAATAATAAGAGGAGGATTTAGTCAGCAAGGGCTTCACACCGACAGTTGGTCTTTCGACGGAATTAAATGGACCGAACTAAAAAGCGCTGGTTCTGCGGGCGAAGGTATTTCGCACGCGATGTTCACAGATCTTGCCAGGAAAAGACTGATGAACATAACTGTAGAGATGAACAACCAGGGGCAGGCCCGCATAACGAATGCATTTTCATCCTTTGAGAATGGCAAGTGGCAACCAGCCGGAAAGTTCCCATCAACCACTCCCCAGTCGATCCAGGCGATATCTTCGTTTGGCAAAGGTGGTATTGTGATGCTCGACGGGGATGACATCGAAAATAATATTCCGATGACCGTTTGGTCGGCCGATGGAAAATGGAGGAGCGAGCACCTTAAAGGGCCCGCTCCCCGTGTGGGTCATTTTATGGTCTGGAGTCCTGCCGATGAAGCCGTTATCCTCTTTGGTGGATTTGATCGGAAAAACTTTTTTGGAGATACGTGGATGTGGAAGAACGAGAAGTGGAGCCAGATCCCAGACGCTCGTTGATCCAGTTCCTGCAAGGAAGTTCAATGTACTTGTAGGTTACCGCCGACACGAGTAACGTCAGGACGATCCACACAAAACAGATAAACCAACCCATTGCAGTCGAGAAGCCCTGTTGCACTCCGAATACTGCCGTGATTACCGACGCAACGGTCCCGAACACCGGAAAGTGTGTAAGATACATCGAGAACGAAAGATCACCCATCACTTGCATCGGTCTCCACTGAAAGAACCGGTTGACACCCGTGGTATTGTATGCTGCCGAAAGAATAATGAACGGGAATGTGATCACTGTAAAAGTATCATACACGTCGAAATGCATGCATACAAACATTACAGCAACCATCGCTAAAAAGAAAGAAGTACCCGACACAATCCGTCGTCCCCAATCGCTTCGAAATAATTGATAGAACACAACGCCCCATGCGAACTCGAACAGGCATCGTAAGAAACCGAAGTCGGCCGTAACATCCAATGTATATTGAGGCGGGATCGGGAATGGAAGCGGCAATGGGTTCGTTGGCCGGATCCACAGAACGATCAGCCACATACCAGCCCACGCCACTAGTAAAACAAGTACTTTCTTAAGCGCATTCGTCTTCATCATTAAAAAAACCAACGTCGGGAACAACATGTACACCCACCACTCCACGCTGATCGACCACGAAGGGCCGTTCCACGTTGTCCAGTTGTGAAGGTGCATCGAGTGAACCAACAGTAGTTGCGACGGGATCGCCCAAAGGTTATTCCCCAGCTTACTCACCCAATCTTCATGGTATGTCCCAGTCAAGTTTGCGACAGCATAGATCACCAGCACCCAAATGAAAGTGAAAACATGTAATGGGTAGATCCTGGCAAAGCGTGCCACGATAAACTTGCGGAACGAACCCATACCGTTTTCTTCAAAAGACTTGAAGTAAACATAACCCATTATGAATCCGCTCAGCACAAAAAAGAAGTCGACCATGAGATAGCCTTTCGTGAGCAACGGTGAAGTCTCCCTGCTGATAAGCAACCCGCCACCTCCACCGAGGAACAGGTCGCAATGGAAAATGATAACGAACAGCGCCGCAATTCCTCGCAGCGGCGTGAGGCTGGTCAGGTAATCTGATTTCAACATAAGTTTCTGGTTTTATCTGGCGAAGGTGCGCGCTGTATTCCTTCGCTTCCAGTTTGCACGTGTCAACGTCCACAGGTACCGAGTGAAGGACGGGATGTTTCTAACGACCCGAAAAACAGGTAGGTGGTTTTTCACTCACTCAAAAAACTGGTCATTCACCAGCCGCCGGGTTTAGTTTTGACTAATATGAGTTAACTTTTCGCAATGCTCCGCGCTTCTCTTTTGATAGTGCTAGGTCTGCTCGCCATGCCAGTAAGCGCGCAGAATAACGTGCTTACGCTCGACGGCCAGCCGCAATGGGAAACTTCGTTCGACATGGCCGATTACACGCTCTTCGCCCGTGACCTTTCGAATTCACTCACGATAAGTCAGACTTCACAGCTTTCTCTTTTACCATTTCACCGGAAGGAGAACGAAAGGAAAAAAATGCTCGAGCGGTCGAAGGTTACAACGTGGCTGACGTTCACGATCAGAAATACATCGGCCGATACAATTCACCTGCTGTTTTCATGCCAGGCACATGAGTACATCGATCTTTATCGTGCCACAACATTGATCGGCCAGAGTGGCTTGAGCAGAGGTGTTGCCTACCGCGGACCAATTGAATTCGACGTGCTTCCGAAGGCAGATAACCTTTACTGGGTTCGGGTTGTTGATCTGCTTCAGAGTGTTGAGCCGATTACATCTACACTAGACACCCGGGGCTCATACTATTTCTCGTTGACGAACGAAGTCTGGAGGTTGATTCCATTGTTGTTGGTATTTGCGATCGCTATGGGATGTTTTCTCTTTATGGGAACATATTCGGCGCACAACTTTTACCTGCATCGCGACAAAGGCTTCTTGTATTATTCGATTTGCTCCTTCCTCCTGTTTTACTATACGCTATTCGCGATGAGCAACCGGTTTGGATTATCCGATGCACTGAACGGCGTTGGCCTGTTCGGGTACGTTTTTGTTGTATATGGCCTGTTCGTTTCGGAAATGATTGGCTTGCAAAAGATGAGACCGCGCGCCTGGAAGTTTCTGAAAGTGTTGTTGGTGATGTGCGCCGCGGTAGAAACCTACTTCATAGTGGAAGAGTTGTTTGTTGGCCATCCATTAATTCCGTGGGCCGAATTTTATGCGTACGGCCTGGCGCTTCCAATTGCAGTTGTGGTGTCCTGCTTTGTGTTCGTGCTTCAGAGCAAATCACCGATCCGAAAATATCTGCTGGTTGGGATGAGTGGAATGATCCTGGTGGGAATGATACCATCCTTTTTCAACATGCACATTACGATGCCTTTCAACGCGTGGGAGGCGATCATAAACCTTCCACCGGCAATCGGGTGTATCGGTTTTGTTTTTGAGAACATCTGTTTTTCGATGGCACTCAGTTACAAACACAAGTTGTCGGAAGATGAAAAGAAAACCTTCGAACGGCGCCTGGTCGACATGGAGCTCACGGCCCTGAGGGCCCAGATGAATCCTCACTTCATCTTCAACTGCCTGAATTCAATAAAACTTTATACACTCGAACGAAATCCGTTGACCGCTGCCGATTACCTCACGAAGTTCTCACGTCTCATCAGGTTGGTGCTGGAAAATTCGCAGTCGGGAAAGATCAGTCTCGCTGCCGAACTCGAAATGCTTCAACTGTATGTCGACATGGAGATTATGCGTTTCAAAGACAAGTTCGACTACGAAGTTTTCAATTCCGGGAATGTCGACCTGGGCTACGTCGAGATCCCCCCGCTCATCATTCAGCCTTATGTCGAGAATGCCATTTGGCACGGACTCATGCACAAAGACGGCCCGGGGAAAGTTACAGTCGACATCAATCAGGGCGACCCTAACAATTTATTCATTCGAGTTACCGATAATGGCGTTGGGCGCAAGCGAGCGACCGAACTGAAAAGTAAATCGGCAACGAGGCATAAGTCGTTCGGCATGAAAGTGAATTCGGAACGCATCGAATTACTGAATCAACTTGAAAATCACGACAGGGCCGTTCGTATTAAAGATCTGTTCGACGACTTCGGTGCGCCAATTGGTACCGAAGTAACGATCACTATACCCGTTTCATCATGAAGGCTGTAATTATCGATGACGAACCCGACTGCGTAAAACTGCTGGCCATCCAGCTTCGAATGTCGTGCCCGCATGTTGAAGTAGTGGCCGAATGTACCAACAGCGAGAACGGACTTCACGCAATACGTGAACACCGGCCTGCACTCGTGTTCCTGGATATCGAAATGCCGCGCATGAATGGCTTCCAGTTACTGGAAGCTATCGGCGAGATCGACTTTGGTGTGGTTTTCGTAACGGCGTACGACCGCTTTGCGCTGAAAGCTTTTCGGTTCAGTGCGTTGGATTACCTTCTTAAACCTGTCGACTCCCGGGATCTGCAGAAGGCGGTGCAGCGTGCAGAAAAAATGAATAGAGTAGACCGTGGCCAGATCGATATTCTGAAACATCATTTGAAACCCGGTGAATTTCCCACCAACGGAAAAATGGCCCTGCCCTATCAAAATGGGGTTACGTTTGTCGACATCAGCACTATATTATATTGTGAGGCCGATAATAATTACACGCGTTTTTACCTGGCGAAAGGTGAAGAGCATGTGGTGACCAAGACCCTGCGCGATGTCCAGGAGGTTATGGAGGAAAGAAATTTCCTGCGCGTGCACAGGCAATATCTCATCAACCTCGATCACATCAAAAAATTTGTGAGAGGTGAAGGAAATTACCTGGTGATGAGCGACAACAAGACCATCCCGGTTTCTAAAGGCCACAAAGACGAGTTGATGCAGCGGTTTGGGTGGTTGTGAAAATTATCTGATTTTTGGGGACACCCAAAAAAGATATGCCTCCGAAGATCCCCGCTGCAATTGGTACCCCCCTCAAACCTTCCGCTATAAAAGTTATGATGCTCGGCTCGGGCGAGCTTGGAAAAGAAGTCGTTATCGAGTTTCAGCGGTACGGCGTTGAGGTGATTGCTGTGGATCGCTACAACGATGCCCCTGCAATGCAGGTCGCGCATCGTTCGCACACTATATCTATGCTCGACGAAAAAGCGTTGCGCGAATTGATCGTCAGTGAACAACCACACTTTATCGTTCCCGAAGTTGAAGCAATTGCAACACATGTTTTGGTTCAACTGGAACAGGAAGGATACACGGTGATCCCATCAGCGAAAGCGGCACAGCTCACGATGAATCGTGAAGGCATACGACAACTTGCAGCAGAGCAACTTAAGTTAAAGACATCACCTTATCGGTTTGCAGGTACAAAATCAGAATTCGACCAGGCGATCAAAGATATTGGAATGCCGTGTGTCGTGAAGCCGGTGATGAGCTCGTCGGGGAAAGGGCAGAGTACAGTGAAGACTGCAAGCGACATTGATAAGTCGTGGACATACGCACAGGAAGGCGGAAGAGCTGGTGGTGGACGGGTGATCATTGAAGGATTTGTTGATTTCGACTACGAGATCACCTTGCTCACTATCCGTCACAAAGACGGAATTTCATTTTGTGCACCGATCGGCCATCGACAGGAGCGTGGCGACTATCGCGAGTCGTGGCAGCCACACCCGATGCCCGATGCAGCCCTGAAGAAAGCCCAACACATGGCGAGCGAAGTGGTGAACGCACTTGGAGGCAGAGGAATTTTCGGAGTAGAATTTTTTGTTAAGGGCGAGACGGTTTATTTCAGTGAATTGTCGCCGCGTCCGCATGATACCGGAATGGTGACGATGATCTCGCAGGATCTCTCGGAGTTTGCACTTCATGTGAGGGCGATACTCGGGCTGCCGATCCCGAATATTGTGCAACATGGTCCGTCGGCTTCGGCCGCGCTGTTGGTGCATGGGACGTCTGCGAATGTTTCCTTTTCGGGGATTGCAGAAGTGTTGGCGGAGCCGGATACACAGGTGAGGTTGTTTGGTAAGCCGGAAGTTAGTGGTGAAAGGCGGATGGGGGTTTGCCTGGCGAGAGGATCGAGCATTGATAATGCTGTGAAGAAAGCAGTTGCAATGGTAGAGAAGGTGAAGGTTAGCCTGTAATGGATAAGTTTGACAACTCACTCCTCGTAAAATTCATCCCTGACCGTAATTGAATTGTCGTACACCTCGACATTCAAAATCTTATTCAGGTCTTTTACCCTTCCCATCACCCGGTCTTTGTTGCGATACTGTGCGATACAAAACTTATCTCCTTCCAAGGTTTTAAGAAACGCCTTATAGATCGGGGCATACGGTTGCACATCGTCATCATCCGAATAGGTCATCAAACCACCACCGATATAATTAACATATATTTTTTCGACCCCCGTAAAGTGGCTCCTGGTTGCAGAAAGACGAAGTCCGAAAATCTGATGGCCTTCAAGGATTATCCCCTTTTTGAAGTCGATGATGATAAATCCCTTTAAGGTCCAGACAAATACGGCGATCAAAATGCAAATTCCCGCGAGGGCAACGGTCTCCGTACACACAATGTGGAACCTGAAGATCAATAGACCGGGTACCATCAACAACAAAGCGATGCCGACCACTTTCATGGCAAGCGGTATCTCATTCCTAACGATCCTGAGGGGCTTCATAAAACTCTGTTCGCCTTGTAATCGTATTGTCGTATACCTCCAGCTTCAAAATCGAATTGATCTCCGCCAGTCGCTTCATCACCTCTTTCTTCAACAAGCCTTCGACGATACAAAATTTCTCACCCTCATTCGTCTTCAGGAAAACTTTATACGCCGGAACCGTACCGTGAGGATCGCCATCAATGACATCGTAAGCAACACCACTCGT
>DASRSO010000031.1:0-4342 GCA_035656375.1 Cyclobacteriaceae bacterium
GGACTTTACCCTTACGACAACTTCGACAATGACAAAGAGGTAACGCTGCGCTCGGGGCAGGATGAAGTGAATCATGCGCTCGAGGAAAATCTAAAGAACCGTCTCGATATGGCTGGCATCCACGTGATCGAAGCACGTATCGGCTACCTGGCTTATGCACCTGAGATCGCAGGCGCGATGCTTCGCAGGCAACAGGCTACTGCCGTTGTTGCAGCTCGTCACAAGATCGTGGAAGGTGCGGTGAGCATGGTGCAAATGGCCCTCGAGCACCTGTCGGAGAAGAAGATCGTAGATCTCGATGAGGAACGTAAAGCAGCTATGGTGAGTAACCTGATGGTTGTTCTCTGCGGCGACAAAGACGTAAGCCCTGTTGTAAACGCCGGCACCTTACATCAATAATTTATGAAAACGCTCTTCGAAGAAACGCAACGATTTACTCAATGGTGGCTCTGGGCCATCATTGGGTTTGTTGCGGCGATGATCGTGGTAACATTCAGCATTGGACTGTACACACAGTTTATATTAAATGAACCATGGGGTGATAAGCCACTGAGCGATGAAATGCTTCTGATAGTGGCATTGTTTAATATCAGCGCAATGATTGGTGTCCTTGTCCTGTTTTATAAATCGACACTGGAGATTGTCGTCGACAAAGACGGCGTTTCATATCGATTTCCTCCCCTGCTTATCAGGAACTGGAGGCGCATCGAACGCGAGAATATAGAGAGCTACGACGCACGTCGTTACTACTTGCGTGGTTATGGCATTCGATGGGACCTCTTAGGTAACAAGACCGTGAACGTTAAGGGTACCATGGGTATTGAATTCAAACTGTACAAGGGAAGAAAACTTTTATTGGGAACACAACACCCCAATGACTTTCTTGCAGCCCTTGATAAAATGAAGAACAGAAGCGAGAACTAAAGCATGGCTCAGAAAAAGCCTTTCGTACTACGACTGGATCCGGAACTCCTGAAGGCAGTCGAAAAATGGGCAACCGACGAATTCCGGAGCACGAACGGGCAACTGGAATGGATTATTGCCAGGGCTCTGAAAGAGTCGGGCCGCATCAAGCAAAAGTAAAACAAGGTGCCCCGGACTTTCAGGTCCGCGCTCCCGGCTGGTAAGTTTTGGATTGCGAGACCTATTGTTTTACTTCGTGCCATGAGATACTTGTTGTCGGTTGCAGCGCTCCTCTTCATCACGTCCATCGGACTGGGCCAGGATTTCATCGTCACCATGAAAAACGACACCCTCAAGGGTGATATCAAAATACTCTCCTACGACCTGATGGACCGGGTACAATTCTCGGACGGGAAAAAGAAGACCATGTACACCGCAGTCCAGCTGCGTTCTTTATCATTCAAGAACGAGGTGTACGCCCCTGTTAAGTTCGACAACACCATCCGCATGATGAAGGTCATCAGGAGCGGCTTCCTTTCTCTTTACGCATTTAAATTTCCTAACCAGGTCACTTACGACGGTAAGCTCCTGGTGAAAATGGGTAATACTCCGCAAGAGGTACCTAACCTCGGCTTCAAAAGATACATTGGAGGCGTCGTGGAAGATTGTCCCACGGTATCGGAAAAAGTCAAAAACGGTGACTACAACCGGAACAACATCGAACAACTTGTGATCGAATACAACGGGTGTGTTGCAAACACACAGGAACAACGATTCGAGTCGGTGACGAACAAGGTTTCGAACTCAACTACAGATTTTATCGAGCAATTGAGAGAGCGGGTAAACAAGTCGGACCTTACCACAAAGAACGAAGTAAACGACCTCCTCAATTCCATCACCGACAGGGTTAAAAAGAACGAGCCTGTGCCGGCCTACATGAAAGATGGACTGAAGGGCTACCTCTCCGTACGGGATGACTTTAAAGAAGATACAGAGCAACTACTGTTGTTGCTGAACAAGTAATTGAGTTTTACGTTATAGTGAGCGAACGGATGCCATATGAAAAAGATCGCATTCATTGGAGCCACTGGTCTGCTTGGAAAACCTGTCGCTCTTGCCCTCGCGAAGGCTGGCTACGAAGTCACTGCCTTTGTTCGTGACCCCGGCCCTGCCCGGCTATCATTTCCCCGTGAGATCCGGATCTTCCCCGGAGATCTCCGTAACGACGGCGACGTCAGGAAATTTCTGACCGGTCACGACAAAGTCTACCTCAATCTTTCTGTAAAGCAAGACGAGAAGAAAACCGACTGGCATACAGAATCCAACGGCTTAAAGTCGCTCCTGCCGATTGCCCGGGAGGTCGGTATAAAACGGATCTTCTACCTTTCTTCGCTTATCCAGCGTTACGAAGCCTCGAAGTGGTGGGTGTTCGAGATCAAACGCGACGCGATAAATCTTGTGCGCTCCTCCGGAATCCCGTCTACTATTTTTTATCCCTCGACTTTCATGGAGGCGATCACCACACAGTACATGCAGGGTAAGCGATTGCTGATCGCTGGTAAGTCCAAGCACAAGCAGCATTTCATTGCGGTGGCAGACTATGCGGCCCAGGTTGTGAAAGCAGTCGAAACAAATACGGGCGGCGATAAAGACTATGTGATACAGGGGCCGGAAGGCTATCTAACGAATGAAGCGCTGGAGATCTTCAAACAGAACTATTCAAAAAGTAAGCTGTCTATTTCATCGGCACCGGTGTCGGTCATTCGCTTCGCGGGAATGTTCAACCGTAAAATGAATTACGGGGGGAACATTATTGAAGCACTCAACAATTACCCGGAAAAATTCGAAGCGGAACAGACGTGGACTGATCTTGGAAAGCCGCAGGTTACGCTGAAAGATTTTGCTTCGAACGTCTAACGATCATTTCGGTGGCTTAAGAGCTTCACGAATTGAGGGATCGATCATCATCGCAATGATCAGTGCGATCAGGATAAGGATGAACATGAACACAAAGCTGAGTGCGTAGATCCCCACCCCTTTCATGAACGTCTTCCACTTTGGCTGTGTAGTTACCAGGCTTGTGAATCCAAAGCCCATGTATGCTGCCATACCGATCCAGTGCAGGGATATTCCAAACATAAAGCCCGAATACCTAAGCGACAGCGCCTCCACCATATTAATCCAATACCAATGTCCCATCAGGTAAAGTGGAAGAACCGAATGTTCGAGGAAATTCAAATTTTGTTTTCGGAAGAAAACGTATCGCGCGCAAAACGCCTGGATAGGAATAAAAACAAAAGCCATCAGCTTCAGGTTATCCGACACAAGCGCGCGAATGTCTTTGTTTAACGCAGCTTCCTTCTGCTGATCGGTTATAACCTTTTGCATCTCCTGCATGTAATCAATTACACTTAGCCCGATGATACTTAGCAGCAACAAAAAACACGTGATCATCAGAAAGAAATACCCAACTGGTCCGTAGTACCTCGCGCGGTTTCCCTTGATGAATTCCATGGCCGCGAAACCCGGACGGATCGTGAGATCTTTGAATGTTCGCGGGAACATACCATCGAATCCGTAAATGCGAGCCCAAAAGTCATTCAGGCTCTCTTTCCATGTGAGTCGCTTTACTTCAAGCCGCTGGCCGCAATGAGAACAGAAGGTGCCTTCTCCTTCGGCGGAGCAATTGATGCAGGTCATACTGGGGTAGTGTAGGAACTCAAATCTAACCCAAAATCATTTATCCAGCCAATCTTTGAACTCCTGCACTCGTTCCCGCGCAACAATAATATCATCGTCATCGCTTGACTTGAGTACGAGTTTCAGACGGCTGTTCGTATAACTGATCATGTCCTTTATGGAGCTAACCGAAACGATGTACTTCCGGTTGATCCTGAAAAATCTTGCCGGATCGAGCAGTCCTTCGAGCTGATCGAGGGTATAGTCGAGGATGTGCTTGCGGTCTCCCGCCTGCGCAAACGTGGTCTTCTCCAGGCTGTAGAAAAACAGGATCTCTCCTACCTCCACCGACCTGAGGTGCTCACCTACTTTGATGACAAAACGCTCCTTGTATTTTTTCGTCAGCATTTGCATTGCCGACTCGATGCTCTCCATCATTCGTTCGCGCGTGGGTGCCTGGGCACCGGTCAGGTTTTCGTATTTGCGGAAGGCTGCGGCTACTTCGTCTTTGTCGAGGGGTTTCAGGATGTAGTCGATGCTGTTCACCTTGAATGCTCTCAATGCGTATTCGTTGTAGGCGGTGGTGAATATCACCGGGGCTTTGATGTTGATCTTATCAAAGATCTCGAAGCTGAGGCCGTCGGCGAGCTGGATGTCCATGAAGAAAAGATCGGGCGAAGGATTTTCATTGATCCACTTCACGGCGCTTCGTACCGAGTCGAGAGAGCCGACGATTCGAACACCGGGACGGATCTCTTTT
>DASRSO010000032.1:0-6740 GCA_035656375.1 Cyclobacteriaceae bacterium
AACAGTCGTTGGCGTAGGAACTGTACAACTCACAGCAACACAGGCGGGCAACGACACGTATGCGGCGGCTACACCAGTCGTTCGCAGTGTTGTGGTCAAGAAAGGAAGCCAGGTGATCACGTTCCCCGAGATCGCAAATCAGACACGCGAAGTGGTTTCGATCGAGCTGAAGGCTACTTCTAACTCCGGTTTGAACATAACCTATAGTGCGAACAACCACGTGTTTATCAGCAACAATATTGCAATGCTCAACAGTGCAGGTCGCGTCGAGATTACGGCTACTCAAGCAGGTAATGAAAATTACGCCGCGGCTACACCTGTAACGCGTTCATTTTGCATTACACCACGCAAGCCCAGCATCACTTTGCTGGGCGACAATTCGACAGGGCCATTGCTTACATCGAGTGATCCGAACGGCAACCAATGGTATCGTGGAGGAACTGCAATTGATGGCGCCACGGGCGAACGGTACGTAGCCACTGCTTCGGGAACTTACACGACTATAGTTACAATTGAAGGCTGTGCTAGCGAAAAATCGGACGACAAAGTTGTTACGATGGGAACTGGCGCACCACCCGATCCGAATAACCCGATAACGGGTGTTAATGAACCTTTGGACGAGCTATCACTCAGAGCTTTTCCCAATCCTGCGGAAGCCGAAGTTGTTGTAGAGCTGACAGGGCCAAGGTTCGTAACTGTTTCTTTCTCTTTGAGAGATGTGCTTGGAAGACCAGTGATGCAAATGCAGGGGACCACAAACAACAGCAGATCGATCGACCTTCGTGAAGTTCCGAAAGGAGTTTACTTCGTGGAAGCAGTTGCGCAAGGAAAAAAGTACGTTACACGACTTTTGAAATAAGCTTACTGAAATTGCCGGGGCATTTGGGCTTTGCCCGCGCTCACGGCAATTTCATTAATACGTTTCTGTCGCGTCTCTTCACGTTTCGCCAACACCAGCCATTGCAACAGCAGTCGTTTTCTTGAACGCGTAAGGCTATCGAAATATTTTTTCGATCCTTTTACTTTCCTGAAGGCTTTCGCAAGATCGTCCGGGGTTTTCAGCTCTTCGACATCATCGAGTATCGACCAGCTTCCATTCTCTTTTGCTTTTTCGATCACCTCGAGCCCCGCTTTCGCCATCAGTCCCGCTTCGATCAATTTTTCGACCCTGTTCTTATTGATCCTCGACCATGTACCTGTCGACTTTCGTTTACCAAAGAACTGCCTGAATTTTTCATCGTCGAGTGGCTGTCGCTTGCTGTCGATCCAACCGAAGCAGAGTGCTTCTTCAACCGCGTCGTCCCATGTGAGTGACGTTACGTTCGTCTTCTTTTTGTAATAGAGCAGCCAGACCGAATCTTCTTTTTTGTGATTCTTCTTTAACCAGTTCCGCCAGTCGTTGCGGCTCTTTGGTGCGAAAGTCTTTACTGAGTTACTCATCGAACGAATCTTTACGCATTACTGGTCCATCGAGACCGGTTAGCTCCACGTGGTCAACCTCACACAACCCGTTCGATATGAACGCGAGGCCGGTAACATTCCTGGTCGATGCCTCATACGAAGCTTCGAATGAGTCGGAGCCATTGATGCTGATCGTAGCTTTTTTATCTTTTACTTTCAGCTCGATATCGGTCCACTCACTTAATTTAAAGGTGATGTTCTCCAGGTTCGCCGTTTTGCCGTCGACGGTCTTGTCACCGTTTACAACAAATGCTTCCGAAGCACAACCTCGTTCCGTGCTCTTGATGATCTGGTAGTATCGCTGACAGAAAACCTCGAGCTCGATGAACGGACAGAGATTGTTCTTGACTTCTTTCATCCGCACACGTGCTTTCAGTGTAAAGTTATCGCCCGACACGTCGAACTTGCCCGGAAAGTAGGCATATGTGTAAAACATGTTTTGCTGAATGTCGATGTTGTTGCCAAGAAGGTCGTCTTTGGTGATGCCCAGGATACCATTGGTGGTAAATTTTTCTACGTTAATGTATGCCGTCTTGTATCGCGGCTTCATTTCGTTGGCATAGAATACCCACCGGTCGGTCGGGATGCTTACGTCGATCTCTTTTATCATCATGTCGTTCGCGATGAGCTTAGCTACGTGATAACCCGGTTCATAATAAATATCGGTAACCGTGTAATGATTTTTGTAGACCTTAATTCGTTTCCGGTCATCCCACGACTGTTGTATGAAAAAACTGTCGGCGTCAACATCGTCCACATTATAGTTGAAGACAACTGTGTTTGGCAGTTCGTTGTTAGTGGTCTTCTTCGCAGTGAAGACAACGGTGTCGAGATTCCCGACGCCGGTTTTGCTTCGGCTCATGAAGAATACCGCGGCAATGGCCGAAACCAAAACTATCGCGATGGCCACTTGTAACCACGACTTTCTCCGGGGGCGAACATCGGGCACTGGCGTTTCTTCGGAGTTCTTCAGCTCCTGCCAGTTCGAATAACCCAGGTAACGGGCGATGGCATTGAGGGTCGCAACTTGTGGAAGCCTGCTGAACTCACCGTTGGCAAGTCGCTTTATCGTGATGCTGCTAAGAACAATCCCGGTCTTGCTTTGGATCTCGGAGCTGACGTACTCGAAATCCCGTTGCACCATTTTTAAAGGGTCGTGAAATCCATTTTGCCTGAAGATCTTCAGCAGAATGTTTTTTACGAGAGCTTGTTCCTCCATCACCCAAATATGGACCATTTACCTGTTTTGTAGGGCTTTTGTTGGCCTTTTGCCTGCCTTTTACGTCGGATAGCTTGCCCGTTCGGCCGTTTTTTCCAAAACAGTTTCAATCACAATTACACGTAACACCTTACGGACATGACTACAAAAAACTTAAAACTTTTCGGAAGAATTTTCTATGGCGTCGCGATCGCCGGGATTGGCGCCTTACATTTTGTCTACAACGACAGGTTCAGGGGCGTGCTGTCGGCCGTAAATCCCGACCCTCGATGGGCTGCACCTATACTATATTTCTTCGCGGTCTACTTTTTGATTTCCGGGATACTCATCGCCCTCGGGAAGAAATTAAGGGCGACATCGGCGATACTCGCATGGGTACTGTTACTTTTTATCTTATTCGGGCATCTCCCTGTCAGGCTCACCACGCCCCAGGAATTGGGTGCATATACCAACGTGCTTAAGATGTGCGCTTTTATCGGCGGAGCACTTTTCATCTGTTGGGACAATAGATCGGAAACTATCCCGAATAATTTCGTAGCCGGGCTAACAAGACTGGCGCCTTTAGCTAAATATTTTTTCTGCATCATGCTGCTCGTCTTTGGCATAGATCATTTTGTGTATGTCGATTTCGTAACGAGCCTCGTTCCGAAGTACATGCCGGTTCCCATCTTCTGGACTTACCTGACCGGCGTAGCCTTGTTTGGTGCAGGCATTTCGATACTTTTAAATATCAGGGTACGAATGGTTGCACAACTGCTGGCGTTCATGCTTTTCGTGTGGGTATTCGCCGTGCACCTTACACTCGCGATAAAGCATCCCGAGTGGAATGCTGGGGAAAATATTACCGCCACTTTTCAATGTCTTGCTTTTACAGGCATCGCGCTCACGGTCGCTTCACTTGCTAAATCCGGCGTGGAAATTGAGCGCTCTTTGGAGACTACTGACGTTGTTCAACCTAAAATTTAACATTATGCTTCACCTGGAATATAAGATCGAGATCTCCGCACCAGCGAAAACAGTTTGGCATACAATGCTCGGTGAGGAAACATACAAGCAGTGGGCCGGGAAGTCGTGGCCCGATTCTTTTTATGAAGGCAAGTGGGCAAAAGGAGAAGAGATCCGTTTCATCGGACCCGACGGGAGCGGAACGCTTGCGAAAGTTGTCGCACTCACACCTTACAAGAGCATAGTTGTTCAGCACATCGCAATGCTCGACAAGGGTAGGGAAGACAGGACCAGCGACGGTGCAAAGGGCTGGATCGGAACAATGGAAGGCTATAAGTTCGACGAACGCGATGGTAACACTACGGTAACAGTTACCATGGAGACCACCCCCGAGTGGCAAAAAATGTTCGACGACGGCTGGCCCGGCGCCCTCGACGAGCTGAAGAAAATAAGCGAGCGACAGATGGCATCAGTATAAAAACTTGACGTACTTAGTACGATCTATGGATCGTACTATCAGGACCGCCTTCATCGCAATTGCCCTCATAAACTTTTGTTTGTGCAACGTGCTTGCACAAACAAAAGTCCCCAAAGAGTTTCCAAAGTTTTACAAGGAAGGCCACCGTGGTGGTACCGGGCTAATGCCCGAGAACACCATACCGGCTATGAAGAAAGCCGTTGAGGTTGGCGCGAACGTTATCGAAGTGGACGTGTACACAACAAAAGACGGGAAAGTCATCATCACACACGACCCTCACATCAACTGGAAGATAAGCCTCACGAAAGATGGGAAAGAACTTACGGAAGAAGAGGCAAAATCGTACCCCGTACATAAAATGAACTATGAAGACGTCCGTCAGTTTGATATCGGTTCGAAATACTACCCGCCCTTCCATGATCAGAAAAAGATCAAAACATACATTCCGTTGCTGAGCGAGTTGATCGACTCCGTTGAACAATATACCGCTGCGAAGAAACTTCCCGGTGTGATATATAACATCGAATTGAAGACATCAACAAGTTACGACGATGTTCTTAATGCAAGGCCGGCGGAGCTCGTCGACGCAGTGATGGCCGTTGTAAGAAGCAAGAAGATAGGCGACCGTTTTTATATCCAGTCGTTCGACAAAAGGCCGTTGCAGTATGCTCACGAAAAATATCCGAAAGTCACGCTCGGCTTTCTCGTTTCCAACAAGGACACATTCGATGAAAATATCAAGCAACTTGGATTCGTTCCGGAGATCTACAGCCCGAACTTCAAACTGGTTACGGCCGACCTCGTTCAGCAGTGCAAGAAGGTTGGCACCCGCCTTGTAGTTTGGACTGTCAATACTAAGGAGGACATAAATAACCTGAAACAGCTAGGGGTCGACGGCATCATCACCGACTACCCGAATTATCTCTCCGGGTTGAATTAAGATTCACAGGTTATACGTGAGATCCGCGTAATAGAACCCACCTATCGCAGGACCGCCGACGAACGAATAATAGTATTTATTGGCAAGATTTGATGCGCCGATCTTTATCCGGATGTTTTCATTAAGTATCACACTGGTCAACTGTACATCGATCGTTGAGTAGCCACTCACCGTGCCGGTGGCTAATGCAGACTGCCAGAGATACGAACCCTGCTGCCGGTAGTTTATTCTGAACCCGAGATTCTTGTAAACATTCGGACTGCCTATAAACACATTGTACGTCCACTCCGGCGTATTGAATCCATCCTCAAGTCCATCGCTCTGGTCTTTCCTGGAAAGCCTGGCGTACGTAAAATTTCCACCCGCTTTGAAGCTCTTAGTGATATCAAAAGTAGTCCCAAACGTAGCTCCATAATTATAGCTAACGGTTTTGGAGTTTGTCCAAAGTCGATACAAGTTCTGCCTGCTGTTGTTTTGAAGATAATATCCGACGCTATCGGGGTTTGACGACTTTGGAATATTGGCATCGATCTGCGCCATCAGGTTCCGGTACGTGTTGTAATAGAAGTCGACATCGATGCGAAAACGACCATCGAGCAGAACGGAGCGGTAGCCCGCCTCCAGGCTTATGACACGTTCGGGTTGAAGGTATGTATATGGATTCTTTCGTAACAAATCTTGTTCTTTTGCAATCGCAGCATTGAGTGTCATGCCGTTGGTGTTCACATCTGTTTGAACTGCCCGTTGAAACGCCGTGATAGATGCCTGTGTGTAACTGTTTTCAAATACGCCGTTAGACATAACCGGCAACCCGCCGACGCGCTTTCGGCCACCACTGTTAATGTTCGAGAAGGCTTCGAAAATACTGGGGAACCTGTAGCCATTTTGAACCGACGCACGAATGTTATGCCGTGGATTCGGAGAGTATACGATCGCCAGCCGCGGGTTGATCTTCGGATCATAGTATTGGTTCTTCTCCACACGCACCACCCCGTTCACGTGAAGCTTGTTGTTCAGCAGGTAAAGAGTTGATTGCACAAAGCCACCTACTTTCCAGTAGTTCAGATTTTTTCCGTCTTCTTCAGGATTGATGAAGTAGTTGCCGTCAGGCACGATTATGTAATCGCGGAAATCAAGACCATACATCAACGTTCCCAGCGATCGTTTTCCAAACACAATATCTGTTAAGTCGTGCTGAAACTCTGAGTGTGCTAAATGTGCTTTTACCCGGAGCGCCGCGCCGTAGTCCCAGTTGTTGATGTTACTCAAAGAGTCCATCAGGCGATCCATCTGCGCCGTATGTGACTGGTATCTCCCGTTGTCTGCAAAGGTTCGTGCTGCGAACATTGCATCCGGAACCGACAATCCGGCGACCGTACTATTATTGAATTGCTTACTGAAATCTGAAAACCAAACGTTGTCGGACTTGAATGTTCGATCTACGTTCTCTGCCATCGATCGTATGTTGTAAGATTTACCTGTATTTTCCCCGGTGAGATAAGTCCTGAATTGTATGGATCCTGACTTCAGTTGCAATGTATGTTGTTGAGTGAGGTAATCATCGAGGCGAAAACGGTTGGTGCGTTGGTAGATGTTATCCTGGTTTGCGAAACGATACGTGTAGCTGATCTCCAGGTCGTCGTTCGGACGGAAGAAGAGTGAACCATCGCCCTTAATGTTCCGGATGCCGTAGTCAG
>DASRSO010000033.1:0-3012 GCA_035656375.1 Cyclobacteriaceae bacterium
CCCAAACCAAGCACAGCGCCGGAACACACGGTGATCAATCCAGCAGCCGGCCCCTTGATCGTTAACCGGCCTCCCTGGAAAATACCTACAACGATGCCGCCGATCATTGCGGTGAGTACACCCATTGCTGTTGGGAACTCACTTGCTTTTGCGATACCGAGACTTAAAGGAAGTGCCAGCAAGAAAACAAGAAAACCAGACAAAGCATCGACGCGCCAATTTTGCTTTAGCCCGGCAAGCCCGTCGAGGGGGGTCTCATTTGTTTTCATGTGATGCGATTGAAACAACTACTGTTAACGAATTTGAACAGTCGTCTTTGAGCTACTCAAAGACGTTCAGGAACGTGACGTTCCCACGTGGTTGTTCAGATCAGGAATGTATGAAGAAGGGTAAAGAGAGCCGGTTGAGATATAGCTCGCTTGTTTGGCTCTACCCATGCAACTTGATGCGACCTCGTTGTAGTGAGCTCAACGAAGGCTTGCACTAAACCGAAGTCGGTAAAACAAACCGAATGTTTGTCGTCTTTAGATTCTCTTTCTTCTTCTTCACCCGCATTCTCTTCGAAGAGCAGCGATGTGATGAAGTTTGTAAGTGATGATGTGCCTGTGAGCTGCGTTTGTGAATCGTTCCTGATCGCCTGAGCATCTCCAATTAAAGTTGGCAAAAGCGCGGGTGCGATCATCTCTAAAGAGAAGAGCAGGATGGCGAAGAATTTTAGCGCTTTACTTGTCCGCAGCTTCATGACCTCTTAGAAGGTGCTCAAAGGTCTTAATATTTTTGACGAATCAAAAACCGCATCAGCTTTTGTACTTCTTTCCGGCGCAGGGCAGGAAAATTCGCAATGCGAAACGAGCTCTTTTTAAGATCGCCGTAACCTTCGCCCAGCAGGAATCCGGCCTGGCGGGCCCTGGTTTTCAACTTGCCCATGTCGCCTTTGCCTTGCATCTCCACAGCGAGGACCGTGGTTGAGCGGACCGCTTCGTTCTTTATTAAAGGTTTCAGGCCATCGCTTACTTTTAAAAGCTTCGACCATTCCTGAAATCGATTTCGAAGACGCGCTTCAACGATATCGATCGGATCGGCGTCTTTCATTACCCGCATGAGCAGGTAGATCGCAAGTACGTTTGGTGTGCATGGCGTCTGCCACTTGTCCATCATACTGTTGAGAAGCGTCATACTATTATAATGATCCGCCTCACCTTGGGTTCTCACTTTTTCCAGAGCTGCGGGTGAGCAGATCATAAGTGAAAGTCCTGCGGGTAAACCGAAGCACTTCTGTACCGATGCAAACCAAACGTCGGCCGCGGCGAAATCCAGAAATATTCCTGCCATCGATGATGTGGCGTCGACGGCAACAAGATGGTTGGGATTGTTTGATCTTATTTGTGCAATGATATCGTTGGGCACCTGTGTGCCATTCGACGTCTCGTTTTGTGTAATGCAAATAACATCGCCGCTATCGAAGATGTAGCGCGAAGGGTCGAGTATCTCTTCCCGGTCGAATGCATGAGCGTTTATATTCGACTGGATCTTTTTGGTGTAGTCGAACCATTTCTCTCCAAACGCTCCATTATATATGTGGTGGCTGCCCGTTGCTACGAGCGACTGGCCGATCACTTCCCAGCATTCGGTTGCCGACGAGAGAAAAAAGATCTTGTAAGAGTTTGGTATCGAAAGCCGGTCTTTCAAAAGGTTCACCGTCTTTTCGCAGAGGGTCATGAATTCTTCGCTGCGATGATTCATCGACAGAATTCCTTTTCTGTGCGCGGCCTTCACATAACGCGGAAGGTCGTCGTAAACCCGTGATGGACCTGGATAAAATGAGATCATAAGTTTTTAACGTATCCGATTGCCATTGCGTATCCTTCCAGCCCGAAGCCTGTGATGAGCCCGATACACTTCGAAGTGATCAAACTCTTATGCCTGAATTCCTCGCGGGCATAGACATTTGAGATGTGTACTTCAACTACCGGTGTTTTAATTCCGCCGATAGCATCGTGGATGGCGACGGAAGTGTGAGTGTATGCACCGGCGTTGAGAATGATTGCGTCGAAAGAAAATCCTACCTCGTGGATCTTGTTGATGATCTCGCCTTCTACGTTCGATTGGTAGTAATGAAGTTCGGTGTCGGCGAAACGTTTTTTCAACTCCCCGAAGTATTCGTCGAACCCTTTGTTGCCGTATACTGTAGGTTCGCGTTTACCGAGCAGGTTGAGATTGGGTCCGTTGATAATCTGGATCTTTTTCATGTTCGAAATTAGTAATTTGATCCGTCATGAACTGGAACTCGTATATAAAACAGTTTTCGAATTACCTCAAGCTCGAGCGGTCGTTGTCGCAGAACTCGATCGATGCCTACGTGAGGGACGTCGAAAAGCTGAACCAGTTTATGGATATGACGTATCCTTCGGTGAGCCCGCTTAAGACCACTTCCAAACAACTGCAGGGATTTATCGAGTACATCAATGAGCTGGGCATGAGCGCACACAGCCAGGCGAGGATCCTCTCCGGGATAAAGGCGTTTTACAAGTTTATGATGGTCGAAGACCTGGTAGAGAACGATCCCACCTCGTTGCTGGAAGGGCCAAAGTTGGGTCGCAAACTTCCCGACACGCTCGACTATATCGAGATCACCAAAATGCTTGAGGCGATCGACCTTTCGAAGCCCGAGGGAGAAAGAAACCGGGCGATGCTCGAGGTGCTGTATGGGTCGGGCCTTCGTGTTTCGGAACTTGTTGAATTGAAGAAGGGCAATGTTTATTTCGATATCGGTTTCCTTCGTGTGATCGGTAAGGGATACAAGGAACGACTCGTGCCTTGCGGGAAGGATGCGCTTAAATATTTGAAGACATACATCGAAAACATCCGTGTTCACATACCGATACAGAAAGGTTTCGAAAACCACGTATTTTTAAATCGTCGCGGCAAGAAACTTTCAAGGGTGATGGTGTTCCTGATCATAAAAGACCTGGCGGAGCGGATCGGGTTGAAGAAGTCGATAAGCCCACATAC
>DASRSO010000034.1:0-27416 GCA_035656375.1 Cyclobacteriaceae bacterium
CGGGGATTTGTTATGGGAATGCAAAGGGTTTCTTTGGGTTTTGATGGAGAGTGAGTGAACGGAGTGTTCTCGAGGGAAAGGGAGGGCGCTCGAGTGACGGGTAGGGTCACGAGTGACGGCAGGGCGCTCGAGTGATGGCAGGGCGCTCCGCGCGGGTCTCGCGGAGGTACGCTAAGGGCTTCGCTGAGGTCGCGGAAAGTGCAGGTATTCCGTCATAAGAGTGTATTTCTCCGCGACCTTTGCGATACCTCCCTGTATTTCTCCGCGAGACCCGCGCGGAGCGCCCCACTGTCCATCATAAACCTCCCCTCCCACCTTAAACCCTCTCACTCAACTTAAACCTTCTCACCCACTTTAAACCACTCACCTCCCTATTCAAAGAACGGCACCCCCGGCGTTGCATACTTCTTCATCCCCTCCTCATTGATCTCCACCCCTATCCCCGGCTTATCCGACACAGTTATAAAACTATTCTCCACCTGCGGCCCATCGTACTTCACAATCTCCTTGAACATCGGATCTTTATGAAAATAGATCTGCCATTCCAGGATCATGAAGTTCGGCACCGAAGCACACACGTGGGCCGAAGCCATCGCTCCTAAATACGACGCCACCATGTGCGGAGCAAACGGTACGTAGTAAAGGTTTGCAAGGTTCGCGATACGCTGACCTTCCCCAAGGCCACCGGCCTTTTGCAGGTCGGGCATGATAATGTCGACCGCGTTGAGTTCGAGCAGGCGTCTGAAGCCTAATGCCAGGTAATGATTTTCTCCTGCACAGATCGGTGTCGACGTTTCCTGTTTGATCGCCAGGTATGCTTCCGCATTCTCTGCGGGTATTGGTTCTTCGAGCCACATGAGGTTCAATGGCTCAAGGCGCTTCGCGACCTGGTGACCGGTCGGAGCATCGTAACGTCCGTGCATGTCGACACATATATCGACGTTGGGACCAACTGCCTGGCGGGCCGCAGCAATCTGATCGTACATGCGCTGTAGCTCACCGGGACTTGCTGTCCAGTTGTAACGGTCGTACTTGTTAGGGTCCATCAATTGATCGAGGTCGAACTTGATCGCGTTGAAGCCCATCTTCTTTGCTTCGCTCGCTGCGTCTGCAAAATCTTTCGGCGTGGGAAGGTTTGATTGATACAGGGCTGTGTCGCAATACACCCGCACCTTATCGCGAAACTTTCCACCAAGCAGTTGATACACGGGAAGTCCTAATGCTTTGCCTGCAAGATCCCACAAGGCCGACTCTACCGCCGACATTACAGCAACGTACATTCCAGATTGTGCTCCTTCGAAGAAGCCTGAGCGGCGAAGGTTTTCAAACAATCGATGAACATTAAGAGGGCTTTGACCTTTCAGGCGTTGGCCGAACATCTTCACAAGGTGATATGTTCCGGGTGTTGCATCCACACCTTCGCCGTGACCAACGATGTCCTGGTTGGAGTAGATCTTGACAAACAAGCTGTGGCCATTGCGAATGTATCCACATTTGATGTCGGTTATCTTGAGGTCGGAAGGTATCGAGTTCTTGCTGGTTTTATCGATGGCTTGTTGATAGCCCTGGCCAAATGTTGCAAGTGGCGAGGCCATGGCCCCGGCTATGACAGCATTCTTAAAGAAATTGCGTCGTGATGTCTTTTCCATTACCATGTACGGGTTTTAAGGAATTCCTGAATTTGTTCTTTAGGCACCGGGAGTTTGTCGATATGGTCGTTCAGCCATTTCGAAAAGTCCTTTTCAATTTCATCAGACCAACGGTTGTCGATCTGACCCGGCGTGTACTTCTGTTCACGCAAACGCTGATGTCCAAACATGTCGCGGAGACGAACGATCTCCGAAGTCTTCACAACCTTCTCGGCAAGATGTGGCGGAATGAAGATCACTCCCCCATCGCGCCCGAGTACAACGTCGCCCGGTAAAACAGTTGCTTTCCCGATACGCGTCGGTGTGTTGATGCCTACGAGAGTTGTATTGAGCTCACCATCGGGGTTGTTGAGGTGATGAGACGGGTGATATGTGCGGAACAACGAGGTGAACGAACCAATCTCTTTTAAACCGTTGATATCACGCACAGCACCATCGTACACAATGCCGTTGCCGCTTTTAGCATAGATCGAATTGCCGAGGTTGTCGCCTATGGTTGGACCGTCTTCGTGAGCACCAAATTGATCGACCACATAAACATCGCGCTTAACGAGCAGGTCGATAGGCCAGGAGTTCTGTGATTTAACACGCTTGTCGCGATTATGGCCGCGATCGTCTATCACGCGTTGTATGTCGGGACGCCCCGGAACGAATACAGCAGTAACCGCACGGCCGACGAGGACACTATCGGGGTTGATCATCATAAATCCATCGTCGTACTGGTGCTTATAATTCTCTCCTTTCAATACTGCCCATGCTTCCTCGAGAGTTACTAGCTTCATTCGGTTTAGAATGTTGTCAGGAACCTTAGGGCGGCCATCAGGAAAACGTTCTCCCTTCCATAGTGGTGTAAGGAAGATCAGTTCGTCCTTTGATATCTGCTGTGCTTTGGCGATGTAACCGATTGCAAGCAGGATCACAAAAATTTTAAGTGTTCTCATTACTGTTAATTTTTTTTCTGTTCTTCTGAAATTGGTTTCGACCGCCACCACAATGCGAGTGTCGACCCGGTGATGTTCATGGTCGGTCCGAATACTGCTGCCGCAAGACCTACTGTTGCCATCTTGCCCATCGCGTTTGCCAATCCTGAAGCGAGGCCTGCGTTCTGAAGCCCGACTTCAATAGCAATCGTGCGACAGTCCACTTCGGGCATTCGCAGTAGCCACTTGCTCGACCAGTAGCCCAGGAAGTAACCGCTCAGGTTGTGCATCAACACGGCTACCACGAGCAGAGGTCCGACCGCAAGAAGGTTATCTCTTCCGCTTGCAGTGATCACCACGATGATCAATGCGATCCCTCCCATCGACAACAACGGCATAATGCTGTCGAGCACTTTGAACTTGCCGTGAAGGAAGTGATTGAAGATCAAACCGGCAACGATCGGAATGATGGTGATGTACACGATCTCCTTCAACATCGCGAATACATCCACATCGATGTACTGGCCGCCGAGCCATTGCATGAACAGCGGAGTTACAAACGGTGCGAGAAAAGTCGAGATGGCCGTGAGTGTTACCGACAGCGCGAGATTCGCTTTCGCGAGATAGGTCATCACATTCGAAGCGAGTCCGTTCGGGCAACTGCCCACCAGGATAATCCCCGCGGATATCTCCGGGGGAAACTGGAAGATCAGTGTAACAATAAACGCTACGGTGGGCATGATGATGTAGTGACAAAGCACACCGGCAATGACACCTTTCGGCATCTTTACAACAGCAGCGAAGTCACGCCAGCTTAGCGACGTACCCATCCCGAACATGATGATCTGCAGCAGCGGCCGTATCAGCGACGACAATTTGAAATCACCCACGGTAATAAAATACGTCGGGTAATACATCGCCATGCTGGCGGCCGCAAGAATAGTGATCGTGTATGAATAGCCTTTCAGCAATTCATAACCACGAAAGGCGATCGCCATGGAGGCGAAGAAGCCCATCAGGAACCAACCGGCAGCGTGAATGCCGGAAAACGAGGTGTACGCAAATACGATCAGGAATAATCCTGCAAGAGCAAAAAAGACCTTAGGATACTTGTTCATGCATTCATTAACTGTAAAGGCGATCCCATGATCTGTCTTTGTCCCACTCGGGCGTTGGCACGAAGTAGTTTTGGTTTTCCGGATCTAAATGCTTCTTAACAACTTCATCGTTGAGCTCTATTCCGAGTCCGGGTGCTTCAGGCACGTTCGCAAAACCTTTCTCTATCATCGGAACTTTCGTCTTCACGAGGCTTGTCCAATAGTCAACATCCACCGAGTGGTGTTCGAGCGCCATAAAGTTTTGTGTCGCTGCGGCGCAATGCACGTTGGCCATGAATGATATCGGAGTGCCCGCGAAGTGCATCGCCATTGCAACACCTTTCTCTTCCGCGTAGTCACCGATCTTTTTCGTTTCGAGGAGCCCGCCGGATGTAGCAAGGTCGGGGTGAACGATGTCGACCGCACCTGCATCAATCAGTTTAATAAACTCTTCTTTCAGGTAAATGTCCTCGCCTGTGGTGAGGGGTGTCTCGATTGCGTCTGCAATCTTCTTCAACTGGTCTGTAAACCTCCACGGGATCATATCTTCCAGCCATGCGAGCCTGTACTTCTCTACGGCGCGACCAAGACGGATCGCGTTGTTCATATCGAAGTGGCCGTAGTGATCGGAAGCAAGAGGGATCTCGTAACCGATCTTTTCTCTTACCAGCGCAACACGCTGCGTAAGAATATCAAGACCTTTGTCGGTGATCTGTACCTGTGTGAACGGGTGCTCCGTTCCACCATACGTCATCGGCTCGTTCGTCCACTGACGACCGATATCCCAGAAATTACTATTTGTTGTAGTGCCGGGAATTCCCTTCAGCAATTCAATACCGAAGTCCATCTTCATGAATGTGAATCCCTCGTCACCCATTCTCTTGTTCACTCTTGCAATAAAGTCGGCTTCATTGTTGCCTTCGGGGGTATCGGCATACAAACGAACTTTGTTGCGATACTTCCCTCCAAGCAATTGATAGGCTGGAACGTTGTAAGCTTTGCCTGCAAGATCCCATAATGCCATCTCTACTGCGCAAACTCCTCCACCCTGTCGTGCGTGGAATCCGAATTGCTTGATGCGTTTAAAGATCTGTTCAACATTGCATGGATTCATTCCGAGTATGCGGCTCTTCAGGAACAGTGCGTAACGCCACGTGGCGCCGTCGCGTACTTCACCCAGTCCATAGATACCCTGGTTGGTATCAATGCGGATAACGGGGCAACGTCCGCCTCCATTCATAACGACAGCATAACGCATGTCGGTGATCTTGAGGTCTGAGGGCGCAGAAGCTCGCTGAACTTTGGATGTAGATTGTGCAACAGTATCTTCGATAGAACTGAACATCATTCCGCCGAGCATCATACCGCCGAGGCCGGCCTTCTTAAAGAAGTCGCGGCGGCTGTTGCCATTCGATTCGGGTTCGCTGAGATTGTATCTCTCTAAATATTTTTCTGATGGAGTTTTCATAGTGTTACCAGTTACGTTCTTTCATGTACTTCTCTAATTCTGCTTTCGTCATCGGAAGCTTGTCTGGATTCTGATCTACCCATACCATAAAATCTTTCTTGATCTCATCGGTCCACGCCTGGTCGATCTGACCGGGTGTCCATTTACCTTCGCGGAGTCGTTGATGTCCGAATGCATCGCGCAGTGCGATGAACTCAGCGTTCAATACGAGGTCCTCCACGAGGTGAGCAGGAATGAAAACCACTCCGCCTTTCTTTGCAAGCACGGCGTCGCCAGGCAACACGGTTGCTCTTCCGATACGGATCGGTCCGTTGATACCACCCAGCATCATCTCCTGGATGTATGATGGATCGTAGCCTTTCACCCATCCGTTGAATCCCTGTATCTGCTCGAGACCTTCCGTGTCACGGACAGAGCCATAGAAGATCACACCGTTTTTTGATTTTGAATATATCGAGTTACCGAGGTTGTCACCGATCAAAGTACCGTCAACGATCTTTCCGTAGCTGTCGGCTACGTACACATCGCCGGGCTTCAGCATATCGATCGGCCACGAGTTGAAGTTACCGATACGTTTTTCAGCTGCCCCCTTGTCGCGAATAAGTTTGTCGTAATCGGACCGCTTCGGCAGGTACTGAACGGTTAGTGCACGGCCAGTGAGTACTTGCGGAGCACCAACGAGCATCCAGTCGCCTTCGAACTGATTGTTATAACCTTTATTTCGCAAGATGCCCCACGCTTCTTCGAGGGAGACTTTCTTAAGTCGCTCGAGTATGCGGTCGGGAATGTTAGGTCGCCCATCGGGCAATCGTTCTCCCTTCCATTCGGACGTGAGTGCTATGATCTGTTCTTTGGTAGAAGCCACTTGTTGCGACCGTGCCTCGATGTAAATCGCAACGACAACGAGTAGGAGAAATAATCTTCGCATAGAATATGGTTTGGATAGTAAAAGGTAATAAAAAAGGGAAGAGGATGCGTAGCTCTTCCCTTTTAGTGGTCGTATTATTTATTCCACCACACCTTTGTGTCGAGTGCGTCGGCGCCTTGCGATGCAATGGCTGCCTGAACATTCGCTGTATTCACAAGCGTTTCAGAAACCGGGTAGGTCAACCGCGTGATGAACGGCACAGTTCTTCCAGGGAATGGATTCGCGGCAAGTGCCGGGTATCCGCTTCTGCGGAAGTTTGCCCATGCTTCGCTCGGACTGAGGAACGACGCAATCCAGTACTGGTAGTTGATCTGCGAAAGTGAAGCATCCAACGACGAAGTATCGAGAGGGTTGTCGTTCACGTATTTATTACGACTCGATGCACGCACTGCTGATCTCGCGTCGTAGTCCACCATCTGGTCCATGTGAGCACGAATGCCATTCGCAAAATAGGTTGATGCCGAACCGGGTGCACCAATCCATCCACGTGCGGCGGCTTCGGCCAGCAAGAGATTAGATTGCGCAGCGGTAACAATAAACAATGGCGAATTTCTCTTCACCATGCGCGTCCTGTCTACCTGGCTAAATGCGTAGCGAGCTCCACCGCTGGGCAGGTTCTTACCAAGGGCATCCGCTTGCGAGTCGGTGGTTCCCACTGGAAGACCAAACTGCTTCGAAGCTGTTGTGTCTGCAATGGCGGCCACCTGTGCACTACCAGACCCTGCCCCGATGTAACGCACAGCAATCGATCCAAGACGTGGATCGTTTGTTGATTTCAGTGCATTTACAAATGGTTCTGTCAGGTAAAAGTTTGCTGCTTCAGTTCCAGTCAGCGTGTTGCCTAACGCATTCGGAAAGTTGGTGTCGTGACGAATAATTGCATTGTCGGCATTAGTCGTGATCACGCCACCTGCAAAGGCAGCCTGTGCAGTCGCTTGTGCTTTGGTGGGATCTGCTTTTACAAGTCGCATGCCCGCACGGAGAAGCAATGAGAAACCGAACTTCTTCCATTTTGCTACGTTACCACCGAACAGCACGTCGCCAGTCTCGACAGTTTTCGTTGCATCAAGGTTATTTGAAGCTTGCGTCAATTCGTTGATGAGGCTGTTGTAGATCGACTGTTGCGTGTCATACTTCGGGAACAGGATGCCATCGGTATAACCTTTACCGCCTTCGGTATACGGAACGTCGCCGTAAGTATCCGTGAGCTGCATATAGGCATTGGCTTGCACGATGCGCGCCATGCTATAAAGGTTACTCCTTGCTGCGTCATCCTTTGTCCGTGTAATCACGTCGTTTGTATACCTGATCACATTCTGGAAGCCGGCTATCCACGCCTGGTTCGTCGAGTTGATGTTCACCTGGTTGAAATTCGCACCAAGAAGTACACCAGTGTTTGGCGAGATCAGTTGTTGAACAATACCTATCTCGTAGTTCAGTGATGCTCCGAAAGGCGACGAATTGATGACAGCCTGGTTGAGAACAAAAACGGGATCCATCGATGTTGTACCAACCTTATTCGTATTCAGTTCGTCGAATCCGCTGTCGCACGACACCATAAATGCCAGCGCGAACATCGATACAGCTATTTTATATATTCTTTTCATGATTCGATGCATTTAAAACTTAACATTCAAATTGAAACCCATGCTTCTTGTAGTCGGCAGACCAGGCGATTCCATACCTACCAGGTTGTCTGATGAGTATGTGAAACCTTCCGGGTCGATGTTATCAACCCACTTCTTCAACATCAACACGTTGTTCGAAACAAGGTTGAGTCTCACACCTTTGATCGGTGTCTTCGTGAAGAATCTCGAGAAGTCGTAACCGATCGAGATCTGGCGAAGCTTAACGTAACCGCCGTTGTAAACCACCGGTTCGATCAAACCCGCACCGCGTACAACCGAGTAGTAGTCCTCCACCCGTGCACCTGCTGTATTGATCTCGCTGCTTGCTGTTACACCCTCACCTACTACGATACCACCTACTTCTTTCGTACCGTTGATAACAGGCTGGTTGTCGCGTCCCACTAAAGTGGCTTTGTGAAGTCCATGTCGGTAAGCATTGAAGTTCGTTCCCGACAACATCTTGTTACCAAGTTTGAAGTCGACAAGGAACGACAGCGCGATACCTTTGTAGTTCAAATTGTTGGTAACACCACCAACCCATTTTGGCAGCGCGCTGCCAAAGGCGATCTGTGTTGCTGTCGGCAGTGGAATACCATTCGAACCATAAACAATCATCCCGGCATGAGAAGCATTTACAGAACCATCGTCGCGGCGATATCCAAAGCCCACGATCTGGCCCATCTCCTTGCCTACGATCTGCTGTACACTTCCGTTGAACACGTGATTACCAACCGTGATATTAGAACCCTCAACATCTGTTAAGAGACTGAGCACTTTGGTAATGTTATATGCTCCGTTGAACGTGATATCCCATTGGAAATCACCGACCTTCACCGGAACGGCATTGATCATCATTTCAATACCCTGGTTCTGGCTACGGCCGCTGTTGATGCGCTGTGTTGTAAAGCCAGATCCATCCGATATCTGGGCGTTCACGATCTGGTCGATCGTCAGCTTGTGATATGCAGCGAAATCGAAGTTGAGTCGGTTGTTGAAGGTCTTAAGTTCAAAACCAATTTCGGTCTCTTTCGTGCGCATCGGCTTCAGGTTTGCGTTTGGAACTGTGAGTCCAAGGTTACCGACCGGCTGGCTGTTGAACTGAAAAGCACTAACACCGTAGAACAACAAATTAGAATACGGGGGAACGTCTGTATCGCTACCCACCTCAGCATACGCTGCGCGCAGCTTTCCAAAGGTCATCCACGATGGCATCTCGAACGACTCGGAGAAAACATACGTTGCTGCCACCGAAGGATACAAAATGCTTCTATTCTCTGGCGACAAAGTTGAGAACCAGTCGTTACGCAATGTTGCATTCAAGTAGATGAATTGCTTGAAGTTAACTTCAGCAGCTCCATATAATGAGTTCACACCGCGTTTCTGCAGATCATACAGGGGATCTTTTCCACGGCCGTTCTGAACAGTGTACAGACCTTTTACCACAAAGTCGGTCACCTGTACGCTGTTGAGGTCAGAGCGACGACGCATCTGGTTACCCCCAACGTTCACGTTAAGACCAATATTTCCAAACTCCTTTGCGGCAGTTACGAGGAAGTCCATGTTCGTTTCCCTGAACCTGCGAACTTCCTGTGTATAAAGACCATTCACATAACCAGGTACACCAGATACTGCTATCGAACCGTTGTTGATCGAAGCCTTACCGGTAGGAAGGTTAGTATAGTCCTGGTCGCGCGACCAGTAATCCTGACCGACACGGCCCTGGACCGACAACCACTTGGTGATGTCGTACTTTACAGCCATGTTACCGAAGATCCTGTCGCGACGAATGTTCTGGAACTGTTCGGCCAGAGCCCAATAAGGGTTTACACGGTTTGTAAATCGTGACCACACATATTCACCACCACCTGCATTGTACTTGTTTGCATCCAGTACATCGAGAGGCATTGTGTTGGCCATTGCAAACATCGCAGTGGGTATAGAGTTATCCTGTTCAGATACAACCGGTGGGTTCTTATTATACTCGTTCGAGTAGTTGATGTTCGCCCTTACGTTCACGTTGCTTGCAAGGTCATACGATGTTCCGAAGTTGATCGTCTTGCGATCGAATGAGTTATTCGGGGTAATGCCGTTTGCCTTGGTGCTCGCAATCGAAAGGTTCATACCACCCTTGTCGTTGCCGGCGTTGATCGATACGGTATTCGTCATGTTGCTGCCAGTGCGGTAGAACTGGTTGAGGATACCTTTCTGTGCTTCGTAAGGAATGTTTGGGGTGTTGAACAACGTCTGTGTCATTCCCGGTTCGATCTTTTCACCAAACGACCACTGACCTGTGGTTGTGTTGGGAGTCGTTGGCCTTACACCATACTCACCCTGACCATATTCATATTGATAGTCGGTAAAGTCGAGAGGCTTGTCCATGGTGTAGTTCAGGTTGTAGGTCACACCAAGACCGCGTTGTGAACCGCGGCTCTTCGTGGTGATCATGATCACACCGTCTTTCGCACGTGAACCGTAAAGTGCCGATGCGGCAGCACCTTTCAACACGGTCATGTTCTCGATATCGTCGGGGTTGATACTCGAGAGAGCATCACCACCATCGGAAGTGATACCACCACCGCGGTTACCGATAGCACCGTCGGATCCCTGGTTGCCGGGGTTTGTTCCGAAGTTTGTGTTATCGATCGGCACACCGTTAATAACAATGAGCGGGTTGTTCTGACCGGAGATCGACGACTGACCACGAATACGGATCTTCGAAGTTCCTGCAGGTCCTGTACCGAGAGCCGAGATGCTTACACCGGCGATCTTACCCGAAAGTCCGTTCATCCAGTTGGCTGTACGGTTCGTTGCAAAATCTTCAGGGCCAACTTTAGCAGTTGCATATCCAAGGCTCTTCGCGTTACGCTCGATACCAAGGGCCGTCACAACAACTTCGTTCAGCGCCCTCACGTCGGGGTTCATCACGATATCAATTGTTGATTTACCCGCTGATGTTACCTCCTGTTCTGCATACCCAATGAATGAGAACACGAGAACAGACTGGTTGTCGGGAACGTTGATCGAGTACCTTCCATCGGTGTCGGTGATCGTACCGGTAGAAGTACCTTTGATAAGAATGTTGACACCCGGAAGCGGGGCATTCGCCTCATCCCTCACCACGCCGGTAACAGTTGCCTGCTGTGCCATCGCCAGGTGCGGCGAAAAGGCAGCGAGCCACATAGCAACCGCACACATTACAATAGAGTAATTTTTCCTCATAGGATTGATTGGTTTTGGTTTGTAGTTTTTCCGGGCGTTAAAGACCCGTTACAGAAAAGACACGACCACCCGGCGATTCTCATCGTTTTGAAAAAAAATAACCGGGATTTTTTGGGGCTAGGCCGAAACGGCCTCCAAATGCATTTTTTGCCTCAAATGCTCGATGGCCTTCGACGTGAGGTTGTACACCGACGCCACCTGCATCTCCATGATTTCCGAGATCTCCGAATAGCTCAAATCATTGAAAAACTTCAAAAGGATCACCTCACGCTGGCATTTTGGGAGGCTCTGGAGACAGCGCTTCACCTCGTTCAGCCGCTCTTTGTGCTCTTCTTTATCTATCCAGAGCTGTTCGAACGAATCGGCCTTATTTTCACTTTCCGTGAGGGTCTTGACCTGTTTTTTCTTCCGCAACAGTTGCGCAACAAGGATGCGCTCGAGGGATTTGTAGAGATAAATCCTCACATTTTGAGCGTCGGCTATCCGTTCGTGCTGGGTCCAAAGTCGCGAAAACAATTCGTGAATGCAGTCGCTCACCATGTCCGGGTCGCGACACACCTGGAAACCGTATTTGTGCAACTCGGGAGAATAGTCTTTATAGAGCTCTCCAAGCGCGTCGCGGTTGCCCGCCCGAAGCTCAGTCCAGAGTGTCGCTGGTCGATGAGTGTATTGCATCCACTAGAAATTTAATTAAATTCCTCATGCAAACGGTTGATTTCAGGGAAAAAAGTTAAAATACGTGTAGAAATAACACTTATTCGGATGAAGATCTACAGAACAAGGCAGGGAATTATTGTTGAGCACAAGAATAAGTTCTATCGTACCCACGAAGCAGACTGGGACGTATTCACCAACAGGACGAATCTTTACAGTAAGGTGGCCGAGGAGTTAAAGTCGCTGGTGAATGATCCGACCCTTATGACCATCGTGCAACGCGATTTGTTGTCACCAATTGGGCGACAGGAAGTTTGGGCATCCGGGATCACATATATAAGGACAAAGCAGGCGCGAATGGAAGATTCGAAGCTTGCGGGCACCGCGTACGCCAATGTGTATGATGCGGAGCGTCCGGAGTTGTTCTTCAAAGCCACTGCATACAGGACGGTAGGTCCGGGCGATAATGTGAGGATAAGGAAAGACTCGAAGTGGAATGTTCCCGAACCGGAGCTCACTCTATTTATATGTTCCGAAGGAACGATCGAAGGATATACGATCGGCAACGATGTTTCGTCGCGCGACATCGAAGGCGAGAACCCGCTGTACCTTGCGCAGGCAAAATCATACGATGCGTCGGCAGCCATTGGTCCATGCCTGTATGTTCCGAAAGACACGATCGATCCGGATGCGATGATCCAACTCGAGATCCTCAGCAACGACGAGAACATTTTCTTTGGTGAGATCTCCATCAACCGCATGAAGCGAAAACACACGGAGCTCGTAGACTATTTATTCAAAGAGACCTCCTTCATTTACGGCGTTTACCTGATGACCGGAACGGGCATTGTACCTCCCGACAAGTTCTCACTTCGTGAAGGCGACGAGATCAGGATATCCATAGAAGGGATCGGCACGCTCGTGAATACTGTGGCTCTCTAGCACAGTCTGCTGTTCAAGTACTATATTTCCGGATGAAAAAAATCCTGCTGATCGAGGATGAAAGCAGTCTCGTGTCCTTTATCCTGAAAGGACTGGGCGAAGAGGGATATGAAGTGAGCACCGCATTAGATGGTGTGCAGGGTGTTAAGCTGGCTCTCTCCAATAATTACGACCTCATTATTCTTGATATCATGCTGCCTGGCAAAAATGGCCTGGAAGTATGTCGGGAGATCCGCGCGCAAAATAAACGAGTGGCGATCCTGATGCTCACTGCACTGGGAACGGCAGAGAATGTAGTACTTGGTCTCGAAACAGGCGCCGACGATTACCTGGTGAAACCATTCAAGTTCATTGAGCTTTTAGCGCGAATGAAAAACCTGTTGCGAAGGTCGGATCAATCGTCGCAGAACGAAGAAGAGATGTACGTTCTTCGATTCGGGGATATCGAGTTGAACGATATGACCAAGACGGTGAAGCGGGCGGATACGACCTTATCTCTTACTTCGACAGAATACAGGTTACTGATGATGTTCCTGAAGAATCCCAGGAAGGTGCTTTCGAGAATGGACATTTTGGAAGAAGTGTGGGGTGTGAATTTTGATATGAACACGAATGTGGTCGACGTATACGTGAACTACCTCAGGAAAAAACTTGAGATCAACAGCCTGCCCCGGTTGATACATACCGTTGTTGGCATGGGCTACGTATTGAAGAACGAGTAACAATATGTTGAAGACGCAGACCCGCATAGCGCTCATGTTCTTCCTGCTCACAATAAGTATCGTTGCGATACTCAGCACGGCGGTGTACTACTTCGTTACCGAATATACTTTTGCAGATTTTTATAAACGACTTGAAACACGGGCGGCACTTGCGGCCAGGATAAAACTCGAACACGAAAGCGAATCGACAGCTGCGTTCCAGGAGATCCGCGATCGCGTACTTGAAAAGCTGCCGAACGAGATCGATTATTTTATTGAGATCACACCGGGCAAAGATTTTAAGGCGGAAAGCGATAGCCTACGACTACCCCTTTCATTTTTTACGGATGTGGCGGATGGCGCCGTTTCCAGGGCGCAGCACGGCGACATCTTTTTTGCCGGCGTAAATTACCCGAGAGGCGACAGGACCTTTATCGCGATCGTGTCGGCGGAGAACTACTATTACTCCCATCACGTGGCGAGCCTTCGGAAAATACTGTTCATAGCGTTTATACTAATGTCGCTGCTCGTATTCCTGATATCATTCCTGTTTTCACGGTACGCCTTCAACCCGATACGTCAGATCACGAAGCGCGTGAAAGACATCAGCACAACAAACCTGCACCTGCGGCTGTCGACGTCGGGGCCGAGCGACGATGTGAACGAATTGAAGATCACATTCAACACCATGCTTGATCGTCTCGAGGCTTCGTTCGCAACGCAGAACAATTTTATCAGTAACGCTTCGCATGAGCTGAGCACACCACTTACAGCAATCATTGGCGAGGCCGACGTCGCCCTCTCGAAAGCGCGGGTGGATGAGGAATATCGTGAAGCACTTCGTGCGATCTCCGGCCAGGCCGAGCGGCTCGAACGTATCACCAAATCGCTGCTGTTTTTGGCGAAGACCGGATTCGACGGCCTTCGGCAGAAGTTTGCACCCGTGAGGGTCGACCAGTTGTTGTGGGACGTGAAAGAAACCATCGAACGGCTCAATCCACGGAACAAGGTCCAGATCAACGCCGGCCTCATGCCCGAAAACCCCGAGCTCCTCCAGGTGGATGGCAACGAGCAACTTCTGCACCTCGCATTCACGAATATCATCAGCAACGCCTGCAAGTATTCCAACCACCAGCCTGTCGACATTTCGATAGGGATCTCAGACAACCATCTCGTTACAGTTATCTCCGACAAGGGCATTGGTATTCCCAACAAAGAACTGCCCTTCATCTACGATCCGTTTTTCCGCGCATCGAACACCAGGGACTTCGAAGGGTATGGGATCGGCTTGCCGTTAACCAGGAACATCGTGCGTATTCACAAGGGCACGATCGAAGTAACTTCAAAACTTGGACAGGGCACGGTGGTGCAACTTGTCTTCCCGATCGCTTTGACCGTGTCGCAATAGCGTTCTTAACGAATTCTAATCTCATTTTTAGCGGTCTCTAATCCATCTCTTAGACCGCTCTTAACGCGTGGCTGTAGCATTGCATCCAAAACTGCAATGAATATGGTCAAATCTGTATTGCTCCCGACAGACTTCTCGATCCGGTCGCTGCACATTATGCGGTACGCCCTGGAGGAGAATCCTGATTGTGAGCTTAGGATGTTCCTTGTTACAGGCATGCGGATCCCGGGAAGCATCACCGAGTTGCTGTTCTTTTCAAGAAAAGAGCTGATCAAAAAACTTCAGGGTCAGGTCTTCATTGAAGCATGCCAGATCATTCGCAATAAATACCAGTCGCACATCAACGAAGTTCACTTCGAGATCTTCACTGGTATGACACAAGGGGCCTTCAATGTTTTCCTGGAGGGCAATGGCATTCAACACATTTATATACCCGCGAACAAGCTGCACTACAAGCGACCATGCTTCGACCCTGTTTCCTTCATGAGGAACAGCAAGCTGCCGCGCAACATCGTATCGTGGGTGGAACAGGAAGCGGCAGAAGAGTCTAACTACCTCGGTGATCTTTTTAAAAGCTGGGCATAATAACTAAACACACATGGTACAAACAACACGAACCCATTCACAAGGCTCAACATGGCGCGACCGTCTTCGGTTGTTCTTTACGTTCAACGACAGTCGCTTCGAAGATCTGACGGCCGCAAACTGGAAAACGACACTCTATCGTGACTTCAGTGCAGGCCTTATTGTTGCAATGACGGCCATACCTATGGCGATGGGATTTGCCATGGCGATGGGGCTCCGTCCCGAGCAAGGCATCATTGCGGGAGCACTTGCCTGTATTGTAGGCCGCACATTTGGCGGCTCGAAGTACCAGGTTTATGGACCGACGGCTGCGTTTATTCCATTGATCGCAAGCCTGATGTCGAAGTATGGTGAAGCGAACGGCGGCACGTTCGTAGGCGCTCATAGTTTTCTTGTGTTCGTTTCGATCATCGCAGGGGTGGTCTTGATGATCCTTGGACTCACAGGGATGGGCAAATACGCGCGGTTAGTCCCTAATTCGATTGTGGTTGGGTTTACGGTGGGGATTGCCGTATCGATCGCTCTCACCAACTTCGAAGACATTCTCGGCATCGAAACCGTTGCCGACACGCTCGGACAGGATGAAGACATCAAGGGAGGCATTCTTCATAACATAAATGAAGCGCTTCATCACTTGAGTAACATCAACGTATTCTCGGTGATCATCGGGTTGTCGACCTTCCTCATGGCAAGGTATCTTTTAAAGATCTCGATCTTCATACCCGCTCCCCTCCTCGCGATCGCAGCAGCAACACTTGCGGCGGCAACGGTATTCAAAGACAAAGGGATCATTCTTGTTAAGGATATCTACGGATCGATACCGAATAACTTCTTTGTGTTCACCGGTCCGGCGCTACCTGACGTTACGCTCCAGGTGATACTCGATGTTGTGTACTTCGTGGTGGCAATCGTGTTCGTATCGGGCGTCGAAAGTTTGTTGTGTTCTTCTATGGCCGACAAGCTTGCTAACAACAAGCGCACACCATTCAATCCCGATAAGGAGTTTTGGGGACAGGGCCTGGTGCAGGTCGTTACTCCTCTTGTAAATGGATTTCCGTGTACTGGAGCGCTGGCCCGGACAGCGACATCGATCAAAGCAGGGGCGATGACTCCTCTTGCCGGTTACTTCAAAGGGATATTGAAGCTCATCCTCGCATTCTACATGGCACAATATCTTGAGATGGTGCCTATGGCATGTATCGGGGGGATCCTGTTGTGGGTTGCCACGAACATGATCAAGCCATCGGAGATAAAGCATGTAAAAGGTACAGGAAAGTTCGAGTTCATCATGTTGATCTACACGGCGATCATGGTGCCTGTTACCGACTTCCTTACCGGGGTGCTTTCAGCGATGATCATATACTTCGTTGTGGTGAGACTTTTCCCCCACCTGAAAGCCAAAACAATTAACTAATAAATCAAAACTGTTACAGATATGAGGACTCAATCAAAAGACACACAAAGCCAGCTTACGCCAGCAAAGGCTCTCGAAATATTGAAAGAAGGAAACGAGCGTTTCATCCGCAACCTGAAGGCAAACCGGAATCTTTTGCAACAGGTAAACGAGACGTCGTCGGGACAATTCCCGTTTGCGACAATCTTAAGTTGTATGGATTCCCGTACATCCTCCGAGTTGATCTTCGACCAGGGACTTGGCGACATCTTTAGCGTGCGGGTAGCCGGCGCAGTACTGAACGAAGACGTACTCGGCAGCATGGAGTACGCCACCAGGGTTGCCGGCTCGAAAGTGATCGTAGTGCTCGGACATACCAAATGCGGCGCCGTGGTCGGCGCCTGCAACCAGGTGAAACTGGGCAACCTCAACCTGTTGCTCGAAAAGATCCAGCCGGCGATCGATTCTGAGAAGTTCACACACACAGATCGCACCGGAAACAATGGCACTTTCGTGCGAAATGTTACCGAGAACCATGTACACCTCACCATCCGCCGGATCCGCGAGGAAAGCGAGATCATCAGGAACCTGGAGATCAGTGAGCATATTATTATAGTCGGGGGGATCTACGACGTGGAAACCGGCCAGGTCCACTTTTTTAATGGCTATAATGAAGACGGACTGGTGGCGGAGCAGGCAGATGTAATAAAATCCGGGCATTTGGCAGTTTAATAAGGTCATTTGGCAGGTTTGTGACGGTGAAAACTGCCGAAATTGAGTGCATGAAAAGACTACAACTCCTCGTGCTAACCATCCTGGTTTCAGTTTCTTCAGTTTTCACCATCTACGGACAGGGTCAGGGCCAGCTCTGGGGTACCACCGTGAAAGGCGGCAAAGGAGGAGGCGGAACTATCTATTCCACCAACGCCGATGGCAACTCCTATTACAAGATCCGTCACGAGTTCACGCCCGACGTAAAGGGAAAACAACCCATCGGCACGCTGGTCAAGGCAACCAACGGTAAATATTATGGAATTACCGCTGCCGGGGGTGCAATGGATATGGGTGTCATCTACGAATTCGATATCAACACTTCCGAAATCAAAACCCTTCATGAATTTTCTACAGGCGACCCTTACGTTGGAGGTATCGGAGGAATGATCCAGGCCAGTGACGGGAAGCTTTATGGGTTAACCTACAAGGGTGGCAGTGAATACAGCGGGACTATCTACTCGTGGGACATCGCCACAAGTACATTCACGAACGAGTTCACATTTATTCCAGGTAAAACCGGCGTTGTACCGGTGGGCGAACTTATCGAGGTAGCGCCACTTGTTTTTTGCGGTGTAACGCAGGGTGGAAACACGCACGTGAATGGCATAATCTTTCAATGGGACAAGGGCGCTAACGACTATAAGATCTTGAAAGACTTCGCTGGTGGCAACGACGGCATTGAGCCTGTTGGTGGTCTCACGAAAGGCAACGATGGATTGCTCTACGGCATGTGCCGATTTGGCGGAGCAAACTCAAGGGGTTTATTCTTCAGCTTCGACCGCACTACGAAGGCGTACAATGTCATTCACGAATTTACGACCGACGAAGACATCCCGTATAACAAAGTGATGTTATCGTCGAACGGAAATATCTATGGCACGACTTACAATTCTGTCTTTAAATATTCGGGCGGAACCTTTACAACGCTCGATATAATTAACGATGCCACTAACAAGGTAGGCGCCAACGGGCTTGCCGGATTATTCGAAGCTTCGAATGGGAAGTTGTACACGATGTTCCAGAGAATAAATGAGATTGGGGTGGCTGTCGTTGAATACGATCGTGACACCGGGCTTCCCACGTTAAAAGGAAGCAGCGATGTAACTCAAGGATTTATTTTTGCAGGTGCACAAACATTCGTTGAAGGTCCGGGTGGTCAGTTGCTTGCAGGTTTGCGCAACGGTGCATCCACCGGTAATGGCGGGCTGATCTCGTATTCGGCAGGTACAGTAACCAAGCTGAAGGATTTTGGCGATGGCATAAGTGGCTCGGATCCATGGGGTGATCTCTGTCGCGTTGGGAATAAGTTGTACGGCATGGTTGCGTCGGGCGGTGCTAACGGGTGGGGCTACATTTACGAGATTGATGCCATGACGGAAAATTTTGTTGTGAAACATCATTTCACCGGGGCCGATGGTGGAAGAGCTATGGGTGGATTGATGCTCGCAACAAACGGTAAGTTGTACGGGATGACAACCTTTGGCGGACCTTCTAATGATCGTCGCTATTTTAGTATCCCAACCGTTACAGAGATTGCTGCATCGAAGGGTCATGGTGTCATCTTCGAATTTGATCCCGCGAACGGCACATATACCAAACTGGCAGATCTCAGTCCGAGTGTCGGCACAAACCCCTGGGGCAAGCTTATGCAGGCTTCCGACGGGAATCTTTACGGCTTAACGTCTTATGATGGTGCAAACAATGGTGGCACATTGTTTCAATATGTGATTGGTGGTGCGATCACGAAGAAATACGACCTGCCGAATGCCGGCTCGTTTATCACTGCGAATTTTGGTCCTCGTGGTACGCTGACTGAATCTGGCGGGAAGCTGTACGGCATGACTCCGCGCGGTGGAACAAACAATGCCGGAATTATTTTCGAGTACGACCTGACTGGTGGCAGCACTGTAGTAAAAGTCAATTTCTCTGCAAAGACTGATGCATCTGCGTCGGCTACAGGATCGGAACCCCGGAGCTCGCTCACTCTGCATCCGAATGGAAAGATGTACGGCATCACAAGCGCGGCCGGCCCGGACAGGCCGAGTGGGTTCGGTGGAACCATCTTCGAATATGTGCCGGGTGCAACAACTGTAACTGTGAAGAATGTTTTGGAGACCGCGCTGTGGACAACAACGCGCGACCTTACGGTGGGAAGTGGTGTTAACATGTATGGCAACGGAACAAGCATGCAGGTTTCAAACAACGTGGCGTTTGAATTCAGACCAGAGACTGGCGAGGTAAAGATCAAATACACAACATCTGGTCCTAACGGTGCAATGGTCGCTTACGGTGCAATGACTTACGTACCCGGTAAGTCGGGGCAGACGGTAGAATTTCCGACGAGCAACTTTTTTGTGATGGACCAGAGAACCATTACCCTGCCGAAGTTCTCGACAGCCAACATCGAAGCTGTTTACGAAAGCTCCGACCTTAACAAGGCAACGGTGTCGGGTAACATCGCGACAATGAAGGCAATAGGTGATGTGACATTCACAGCCACTGCGCCGGGGAACAGTGACTTCGAACCTGCGCCGCCTGCTAATTTCAAAGCGAAGATCCTCAAGGGTCAACAAATCATAACATTCGCCGACTTCACTGCGACGTATGGCGACGGCACGATAACACTTCCCGCGACAACAACCTCCGACCAACCGATCGTGTATACGTGTACGGATATCGATCGTGTTTCGATCGACGGTGACAAGCTAACGATACTTCGTGCGGGTACTGTGAGCATTGTGGCTTCGCAGTCCGGTAATGATAACTGGTATCCGGCAAGCTCGATGCTTGCGAAATTAACGATCGATAAAGCTGATCAGGCGATCACGTTTGGCGAGATGGAAAAAGGCAAAGTGGGTACACTCTTCACTCCTCCTGCGACGTCGTCATCAGGATTGCCGGTTGTATTCAAAAGTCAAAATCTTTCAATAGCAATCATTGAAAATAATAAGGTGAAACCTCTGGCGCCTGGCACGGTCGGGATCGTTGCCACACAGCCCGGCGACGACAACTACAATGCGGCTGCCGATGTGGTGCGTACGCTCACGATCGAGAAAGGCCCACAAGTGATCACCCTCAAAGAGATTCCTGCGAAAACCGTTGGAGATCAGTTTACACCGGAGGTCACTTCAACATCAGGACTTACTGTTTTCACATACACAACATCGAGTGAGCTTACGTGGGAGTCGGGATCAAGCGTGATAAAAGTAGTTTCGCCCGGTGTCGCGACGTTAACAGCAAAACAAGCGGGCAACGACTCGTGGGCCGAGGCCACGGCATCGAGAACGTTCTGCGCGAATCCAAAGAAGCCAACGATCTCGATGTCGGTGAGTGGAACGGCGTTGACGCTCAATTCGAGCAATCCTGATGGGAACGTCTGGAAGAAGGACGGGGCGGTGATAACAGGCGCGACATCGAGCTCGATCTCTGCGGAGCTCGGGGTGTACTCAGTTACTTCAACTGTCGAAGGATGTGCGAGTCAGCCTTCGGACGACTACGTAGTTTCGATCACCGGCGACATCGGTGAGACGAACACTGTCGAGATCTATCCAAATCCGGCGAGCGACAAGTTATATGTTCGTGTGCCGGGAAACCGAGGATCGAAATTGTCGATTATATCATCCGACGGACGGGCTCTGAATGAGCTTAATTTCAGTGAAGAGTCGATCGAGATATCGCTGGAAGGTCGCTCGCCGGGTTTGTATTTCTTACGTTTAAACAACCAAATCATCAAGTTTCTTAAGAAATGATGACGTAGTTGGTTGAATTTTGATAGTGATGGAAATTCTCCTTAATTTCTATCACAATAAAAATTGTCTATGAAGTGGTCGAGTCTATGGGCGTTGTATTCGATGAAGGGGTTGTTTTTGACTGCCTTCATGCGGGTAAAAGTATTGAAACAGCAAAATCCTGATGCATCCCTGGTCCAAATTGTAGGACGAATAGGAAAGGGCAGCATGGGATTTCTACTCGCAAAGATGTATTTGCGAGGTGTCAAAATGGGCCGTCTCGTGACGGTCAATGGCAAGCCGATGATCGGCAATGAAGGCGAAATGATCTTCGGGGATGAAGTTCGCGTTTGGTCGGTTATCACACAGGCAAAATTGTTCACCGCGAAAGGTGGAAAGCTGATCGTTGGCAACAACTCCCGGATCAATGGAGCACACATCGATGCATCAACATTGATCGAGATCGGAAGCAACGTTCGCATTTCCCCTTACACTGTTATTATGGACAGTGATTTTCACGACATAAAAGATCACTTTGCCGACGGCGTATCGAAACCAATTAAGATAGAAGACAACGTGTGGATCGCTACACGTGCAACCATTCTGAAGGGAGTAACAGTTGGGAAAGGGTCGGTTGTTGCGAGCGGGGCTGTCGTTACGCACGATGTTCCTCCGAATTGCGTGGTCGGTGGGATTCCTGCAAAGGTCATACGTTACTTAAGCTGCGCGCTGTTCGCTATGATGGGCATTTGCTGGCAGGCAGTAAACGAACGGGTAAAGCACTTGCAAGAGTTCGTGCTCGACTACCAGGCAGAATGTGAACTGCTCGCCGGGTATGAAGCGATGATCAGTTGATCATTTATCCATGAATGTCACCTCGTGGATCTTCCCTTCAAAGATCTGGTAGATAGTGATTCCCTCTACGTACTTGCCGTTAATCCGGACACGTTCGTGGTCGATGACTGTCTTGCCCATCACAATACGTTTCACAATCTCACCGTGAAGGTCCGGGACCTGCTTGAACATTTGCCCGTAACTTTCGCGCACAGGTTTGTCGCCTATGCTCCTCTGAAAATTAGGAAAGTCGCTCAACCTTGCTGCGTAGTGGTAAGTATCTCCGAAGGCATCTTCGTTGCGTGCGTTAAAGGCATTCACCTGTCGCTGCACTATCATCTCAGGGGACTCTTTTATTAGCGTGTCTGCTTTTAAGATCCTGCCCGACTTCAACACGTATTCCGCTTTCGTGAGATTGGAAAGATCGCCCAATGGATTTTCTGTAAGCACAACCAGGTCGGCGGTTTTTCCTTTTGTGATTGCGCCGGTGTTTTGATTGAAACAAAGAGCACTATTGAGTGTTGCAGTCTTTAATATTTCGGCGTTCGACAGTCCAGCTCCTTTCATTGCGATAAGTTCCTGGATGAACGACGACGCATGCATAGTGCCCACGTTACCCGCGTCTGTGCCTGCAACCACGTTGATGCCGGCGGCGAAGATCTTCCTGAGGTTATTTGCCATTATGGAATCCCGTGGATCCTTAAGACCGGATTGTTCGGCACGTGCACGCTTGAACGACTCGGGTAATTCTTTCATGTGCTCCGGATCGCTCAACGATCCATAAGCAAACGGATTCGCAAAATTCAGATCGAGTGGGTGATGTGCGAGCTTGCCCGATCGGGCGGTCGTATAACCTTTATAAACAATGAGTGTGGGAATGTAGCTTACTTTTTTGTCTGCCAGTTTCTTTACGAACTGATCGGTAACAACCTGGTCGTCGACGCTATGAACGAGGATGTCGGCGCCTGCATCGACAGCGAGCTCGGCAGTCTTCATTTGAGTGGCGTGAACGGCAAGCTTCAGCTTCGCTCCGTGAGTTCGTTTGGCGATGTGTTGCACAACCGGGAACGTTTTATCGGCAGGAAGGTCGGGTGTTACGATGTACCATATTTTGATGTAGTCGGGTTTCTGCGCGAGCAACTTGTCCATGAGCACATCGGCCTCCGCAATACTTGTTGTTTTAATGATTGGCGGATCGCCCACGTCAAGCTGTTTGCGTTCGACCATGGAGAACAACGGGCCCGTCGCGAGTACCGTCGGTGCCACAGGATTCTTTCGCGCAGCTTCACGTACCTGGAAATTCTTCATCGGTCCCCCGACGTCGGCTACGGTCGTTATTCCCATGCGTAAATAACGCCTCATGAAATCCTCCGTGTAGCTGTCGGTCTTCCTGCGCTCTTCGGTAAAGGGAACAAGCGATGTAAAGTCGAATACGTCGGGCCGGGTGTACAGTCCGCCCGACTGGAAGAAGTGAACATGCGCGTCGGTCATCCCGGGGATCACAAACTTCGAAGTGCCGTCGATCACCTGCGTGTTGGGCGGCAGCTTCATCTTCTTGTCGGTGAAGACCTCCTCCACTACCCCGTTCTTTATCAGCACCGATGCAAGCATGGTGACCTTGCCCGTGGCAACGTCTATCACGTTGGTGTTTGAGATTAATGTAAACTGATCCTGCGCCTGCAGTGAGATCGTTGCGACAATGAATAACAGGGAGAGAAGGTGTTTCATTATTTAGTTTTTTCTTCGATCAACATTATGATGTTTCCAAATCCGTCTTCAAAGTAGGCTGTCATACCTTCGGCGTTTTGTGGGGTTTCTTTCTGAATTTCACACCGAGCTCATTTAACCGTTTGTGTTCCGATGTGATATCAGCCATATAAAACACAATACATGGAATGCCTGCTTTATACAATGCAGTCTGGTATTTCTCTGCGATAGCATTGTGATTCGTTCCAGCATAAGTTGTGTGCCGTTGGGTTCGGACGCCGACACAACAACCGATATCCACTTCCCGGCAGGAACAACTTCTCTTTAAAACCAAGTATCTCGGTATAGAACTTGAACGCGGCAACGGGGTCGCTCACGAACACGGTAATCCCGATTTTCATGGTTGTTAAATTATTGGAATAAAGAAGGTCTGGCAATACCTGTGGTCATCGTCGTTGAAAATAAGGCCGGCCTTGACCCAAAACACGCCTGAGCGGCGTCTACCCCTGTCAACCATCACCACAAATCATCCTATAAATTGAACAAATGGCGCATATTTTGGGTTATATTTGCATGCAATATCCATTTTTGACCACAAAAGTTGCCGAATCGCACATTTTTTCATTGGGGTAACCTCAGCCAAATATCGCTTTTTATGATTATTCAATTTCACGTACGAAATTTTGGGTCAATTAAGGAAACTCAAACTCTCTCCTTTGAAGCCGATAAATCAAACCATTTAGAAGATCACTTTGTCATTCAAACCAAATCTGGCCACCGGCTTCTCAAAATCGCATTAATATTTGGAGCGAACGCGTCAGGCAAGTCTACAGTTCTAAGGGCGCTTGATTTTTTAAGGGATATGGTGCTTTCTCCCGCACTAAAAAAAACTGAAGAACTTAATTTCGAGCCCTTTCTTTTCGATCCTAAAACGCCGGCTCAAAGTTCGATGCTATCAATTGAATTCATACAAAATGACGTCAAGTACCTGTATGAAGTTGAGTTTACAAAACAGGCAATAGTTAAAGAAGATCTTCACTTTTTTGATCCCAATAAGGCAAAAGTTTATACACGAACTACAGATCTAAATAATCAATTTAGTGAGATAACGTTCGGAAGCAAGATTAAGACAGACAAAGCGTTTGAAAAAACATTGGAATCAAATACGTTGTGGAATAACACTGTTCTCGGTGGTTTCTTAAAGACCAATATTGAATCAAAACAATTATCCGACGTAATCGCTTGGTTTCAAGAATATCTCCGACCATTAATCAACTCAAATTCAAATTTACAAAACTTAATAGTCAATGATATTGAGTCATCAAAAATTCAAAAGCGTGACCTATTAAAAATTCTACAAAAAGCCGATTTCAATATCTCTGATTTCTCGCTAAGTGAACCAATACAAATGACGGATGGTATAAAGAAAGTTTTCAAAGCGCTTGACTTTTCGGACGATTTGATCGAAAAACTGAGCAACAACTCACCCAAAAAAATAACAATTGAACACACTATCGATGCGCATAAGTATTCCCTTCCATTCAACTATGAATCGGAAGGAACAAAGAGGTATTTCGAATTTGCGGGACTTTTATCGCGATTGATCACAACCTCAATTGCGATTCCTATTGACGAACTTGAAGCGTCTCTTCATCCTGATTTGTATCAGCACTTTGTACTTTCGTTTATCATGAATTCCACATCATCCCAGCTGCTTGTCACAACACACAATCGCGAAATTCTTGACAACAAGGATATCTACAGAAATGATTCAATTTGGTTTACTGATAAGCGCCGTAGTTGCGCAACCGAGTTATACTCACTCGCAGACTTCGATAGCTCGGTAATACGTGATTCGACAAATGTCCTAAACGCATACAAAAGTGGTAAGCTGAATGCAGTTCCCAACCTGGAAGACTATTACCTAGAGTTTGGCAAATGAGACAAAAGAAAAGTGACATAACTTCAAGGCCCACATACGCGATAATTGTCGATGGCGAATGCGAAGTATGGTACTTTCAAATGCTAAAACGAAATGAAAAAGATCTAGCAATAAACGTTGAACCATTAATCCCACAAAGAAAAAGCCTTACAGATCAATTTGAAATGGCCGTCAAGCTTGCTAAAGTCTACACAAAAGTTTTCTGGATAATCGATTTCGACGTAATCAACAGAGAAGCAAGAGCGACGCCGAAGGGCGAGAAGTCGGCTCTCGTGCGATTTCACGAGTTTAGCCATCGGACAAAAAAAGAAACAACTAATATTGAAGTAATTGTTAATAATCCGTGCCTCGAGTTTTGGCTCCTTCAACATTTTGAGCAAACGGGAAAGTACTACGACGATTGTGGAGGCGCTGAGCGACAACTGCGAAAGCACCTGGCAGATTATGAAAAGACAAGAAAGTACTATACCAAAGAGGGAAATGACATATTTCTTAGATTAAAATCAAAATTGAAACAGGCCATCAAGAATAGCAAAAAGCTTGGGTCCTTTGACATAAAAGCACCACGAAGTCCAATCACAGAGATGCATTTATTGTTGAATTCTATAATTCCCGAAAACTAGTTGGCAATCTTGCCATCACGTCCACATCGGCAGTAGCGATAGAACGCATAGCTCGGACGCCGACACAACAATCGATATTCACTTCCCGGGCAGGAACAACTTCTCTTTAAAACCAAGTATCTCGGTATAGAACTTGAACGCGGCAACGGGGTCGCTCACGAACACGCTGGTCATCCCGATTTTCATGGTTGTTAAATTATGTTAATAAAGAAGGCTTAACAATACCATTGACCATCTTCATTAAAAATTATCCCATGAAATACCTGCTTATCGCATTTATTTTGATAACAAGCGTAGCCTATTCACAAATTCCCCTGCCCGAGATGAGCCCCACCGCTCGGGTCGTTGAGGAAGTCGGCTACACGAAGATCAACATTCGCTACGGCCGACCTTCCGCCAGGAAGCGGAAGATCATGGGTGAGGTTGTTCCTTACAATCGCCTGTGGAGAACAGGTGCCGGACCATGTACAACGATATCTTTCAGCACGCCTGTAGAGATCAGCAATAAGAACATCGCTGCAGGCAGTTATGCATTTATTACAACTCCCGGGGAAAAAGAATGGACCGTGTTCCTCAATTCAGACACAACAAAGATCTATGGCGATCCGAGCGAATACAATGTCGATACGGAGATCACTTCGTTTAAGGTTATTCCCGTGAAGACAGATCGCTTCTATGAATCGCTCACCATATCGATAGACATCAACAAGTACGATGCGACGCTCTACCTCTCGTGGGAAAATACCCAGATCTCTTTCCCTATAAAGACCAGGTCGTACGAACGGTCTGTAGCAGAGATCAAGAAATACCTGGCAACCAACCCGACCGATCCGGAGATGTACGCGTTGGCAGCGTGGTTTTACTACATGAATAACGACGACTCGCAACAGGCACTTACGTGGATCGATAAAGGACTCGCGATGGGCGACAACCGTTGGCTGTACTCGCTCCGCTTCGACGTGCTCGAACGAATGAAGAACTATGCCGAAGCCCGGAAGACCGCCGACCGCGCCATCGCTTTTATGAAACGGGCCAAACCAGTAGAGTGGGAAGACACCGTCGTTTCCTATGAGGAAAGGGTGAAAAAGTTACCCCGGTAGCGATTTTTAAGTCCGAATTAATATGGGTTTTGACACCCGCGCCGGCAACGTTTGCTGCGCTGCTTTCAAAAGAAATAGTCGGGTCCCGTGAACGACCTTCTGACCGGATACGTATA
>DASRSO010000035.1:0-70402 GCA_035656375.1 Cyclobacteriaceae bacterium
GACGTCAGGATCATCACGGCTGGCAGCGCCATGACGGAAACCGTGTGTGCGCTGGGCGACTGTGCGAAGATCGTGGCTACTGATAAAACCAGTCTCTACCCAACGGAAGTTACGAAGCTACCCTCTATTGGCTACCGCTCGGGTATCAACGCAGAAGGGATCATCGCATTGAAGCCTACATTATTCATCGTAGAAAAGATGTACGTGGAGGACGCGGTGGTAAAACAAATCGCGTCGGCGGGAGTAAAGGTGGTTGAAATTCCGAGGGCATACGACCTGGCTGGAACAAAGGAACTGATCCGCACCATTTCAAGATCATTGAACAAGACATCGCAAGGAGACCAGTTGATCGCGAAGATGGAGAGCCAGCTGGCAGAGGCAAGCGCTATCGTTAAAAAAGGAAAGTCAAATCCCGCTTACCGGCAGGCAGGCCCTAAGGTTCTATGTATCTACAACCGCGGCACATCGTCGTTCGACGTGGCGGGCAACAATAGTTTTGCGAACATTCTTCCGTTGGTGAACGCGACACCTGCAATCACCGGTGTGGAAGGATACAGGCCGCTGAATACAGAAGCGCTTATCGCTTCTAATCCAGATTATCTCCTCATGTTCGAGTCGGGTGTGAAGAGCCTTGGTGGGGTGGAAGGTGTGCTGAAAGTTCCAGGCGTTGATCAGACAACGGCGGGAAAGAAGAAACAAGTGATCGTAATGGACGGCATCAAGCTGTCGAACTTCGGGCCTCGTTTGGGTGAGGCAGTGAAAGAACTTGCAGAAACTCTCTATTCAAACAACCAGGCGAACTAAAATGGTGGCCGGGACCATGATCTGGAAAGGAGTGAAGCAGAACGTTACCATGTTCACTTCATTCTTAAAACAGAAAGATGCGGTCGTGATCACTGGTCTCGCTGTCGCGCTTGTAGTTGTATTTCTCTTTAGTCTCAGCATCGGGCAGATGTTCATTCCTGTCAAAGAGATTGGAGTGATCTTTCTTAAGAAACTTGGTTTGTTTACGTCGGTCGAAACCGACTCTGTTCACGAAACAGTATTGTGGAGCATTCGATTACCGCGTTTGGTAATGACGACACTTATTGGTGTTGCGTTGGGTGTGAGCGGCGCCGCTCTCCAGGGATTATTCCGTAACCCACTGGTCGAGCCGGGATTGATAGGTGTGTCGAGCGGTGCGTCGCTCGCGGTTGTGAGTGTAATAGTTTTCGGGGCGTGGTTGGGTCTCGATCAGCATTCGTTAGGGATGTCGGTTATCATGCCGCTGTTCGCATTTGGTGGTGGTTTGCTGGCTACGTTATTCGTTATGCAGATCGGCCGTTCGATGGGACCGTCGAGTATTGCGATGTTGATACTTGCGGGGGTAGCGGTGAATGCGCTTTGCGGAGCGGCGATGGGACTGGCGATATTCAACGCGAGCGAGAACCAACTGCACATGTTCATGTTCTGGACGCTGGGTGATCTCGGCGGTGCAAACTGGAGCGCGCTGGCTGTCGCTTCACCGGTGTTATTGGTGGGCAGTATCTTCTTGTTGAGATATTCTAATGCGTTGAACGCGATTGCTCTCGGTGAGTCGGAGGCATTTCACATGGGTGTTGATGTGAACCGTGTCAAGAAATCGATCGTGTTCTTGTCGGCACTTACTGTTGGCACAAGCGTGTCGATGGCCGGTGCGATTGGATTTGTGGGGTTAGTGGTTCCGCACCTTGTGCGTGTCACGTTACATTCCGACAATAAACTGGTGATGCCTGCTTCGGCTATTGGCGGCCCATTGTTGCTTATCCTTGCCGATATGGTCGCGCGAACCATGTATGCGCCCACGGAGTTGCCGATCGGCGTTATGACCGCTCTTATTGGTACACCCTTTTTTATATTCCTGTTGATCCGTTCTAGAAGAAAAAATGAGATGGTAGGATGATAGCCGCGAAACAATTATCGATCACGAGAAATGGACGGAGGCTCCTCAATGGAGTGAACCTCGAGGTCCATCCCGGTAAGTTTACGGCCATTGCAGGACCTAATGGCGCAGGTAAGACGTCACTGCTTAAAGCAATTTCCGGAGAATCAACATACGATGAAGGTGAGTTGACGATCAACGGAACTCCGGCAAACAAATACAATCCTTCAAGTCTTTCGAAAGTACGTTCTGTGTTGCCGCAGTCGTCGCACATGCAGTTTCCATTTTCCGTGGAGCAAGTGGTAAGGCTTGGCAACAACTCACACACTACAGTTGCCGAAGCGATGGAGCTTACAGGTGTAACCGAGTGGCGTCGTCGCAACTATCTTACGCTGTCGGGTGGTGAACAACAGCGTGTTCAACTTGCACGTGTGCTCGCACAGGTGTGGGAGATCAGGAACTATCCGCGCTACGTGTTGCTCGACGAGCCAACGTCAAGTCTCGATCTTGCGCAACAACAGCTTATTTTCAGTCTCGTGAAGCACGCATGTGAACGAAACATTGGCGTGCTTGCGATCGTCCACGACCTTAACCAGGTTGTTCAGTTTGCCGACAATCTTTATTTCCTGAAGGATGGTGGCGTAGTTGCCAACGGCAATCCGAAAGAGATCTTTACAAAGAAAATCATAGAAGAGACATTCTGCTGCAAGGTTAATGTGTACCACGACCCCTGCACGGATTGTCCTTATATAGTACCCGATAAAAATCTAATACAATCACCTCTTAAACCAGTTAAAACAGTAAACGCATGAGCCAGGTAATCGACAACAAAGTAGCGGAGCTTCGTTCCGCATGGGAGCAGCTTAAAAAAGATAAACCCACACTTCGTATTCGCGATGCCGCCAAAGAGCTTGGTGTGAGCGAGGGTGCGTTACTCGCAACAACGGTGGGCGATTACACTACTGCCCTCGCCGGCGACTGGACAGTTCTTGTGCAACGTCTTCCTGAACTGGGAAGGGTAATGTCGCTTACGCGCAACGAGGCATGCGTTCTAGAACACAAAGGCCCGTTCCAGAAGATAGAAGTAATGGGACCGCCCCAGCATCGTATGGCAACCGTGATCGGCCCGATCGAGTCGCGAGTGTTCTTCGGGGCATGGAAGTATGGATTCGCGGTGAAGCAACAAACGCCGCACGGTGTTCAGCAAAGCATCCAGATCTTCGACGAGGCTGGCGATGCAGTAATGAAAGTATTTCTCCAGGCAGAGAACGGCAACAAACCCGGCAGCAACCAGGAAGCCTACGACAAGCTCGTTGCAGACTTCACTGCCCCCGAGCAGAAGAAGGAGATCGAAGTAACTCCGGTGAGGAACGCGCCCACCAAAGCAATTGGTGATATCGACAAAACCGCCCTGCTCGCAGACTGGGAAGCGATGAAAGACACACACGACTTCTTTGGAATGCTTCGCAAGCACGGGGCAAACCGCCTCGATGCAGTCGTTCTTTCGGAGGGAAAATTCAGCTACAGAATAAACAACAAGGCCCTTCAGCCGATGCTCGAAAAGGCTGCGAAGGATCACTTGCCAATCATGGTGTTCGCGGGAAGCCGCGGCAATATCCAGATCCACCAGGGCAAGATCATGACGGTTCGCGTGATGGAGAACTGGCTGAACATTCTCGATCCCGATTTCAACATGCATCTTCGCGAAGATCTGATCGACAGTGTTTGGGTGGTGAAGAAACCTACAACCGACGGAGTAGTAACGGCCATCGAGGCATTCGATAAAAACAAAGAGATGATTGTTCAGTTCTTCGGGCTGAGGAAACCCGGGCTTCCAGAGCTTGAGAAGTGGAGGGAATTGGTTGACGGGTTGGAGCGCGCCTGAAATAGGGCTAATTTGGCTTCATGATTGAGTTGATTAAGTCCCTGATTGATTTTGTCCTTCACATCGATCAGCACCTGGTCGAGATTGTTCGCGACTACGAAACCTGGACGTACCTGATCCTGTTCCTCATAATTTTTGCGGAGACGGGCCTGGTGGTAACGCCCATACTTCCCGGCGACTCACTGTTGTTTGCCGCCGGGGCCATCGTGGCTAAGCCGGAGACAGGACTCAACATTGTGTTCATGCTGGGGCTGCTCTGCGTTGCCGCGATCCTGGGCGACCTGGTCAACTATCACATCGGGAAAGCGATAGGGCACAAGGCATTCAGCGGGAAGTACAGGTTGCTGAAGGTGGAATACCTCCAGCGTACACAGGCCTTCTACGAAAAACATGGGGGCAAGACGATCATCTATGCCCGCTTTATCCCGATCATTCGCACGTTCGCCCCGTTCGTGGCAGGCATCGGAACGATGACATATGCCAAGTTTGCTTCGTTCAATGTGATCGGTGGTGTTGCCTGGGTGTGCAGTTTCCTCCTGATCGGTTATTTCTTTGGGGGTCTGCCGGTGATTAAAGAGAATTTCACTTACGTTGTTTTTGGGATTATATTCGTATCGATCCTTCCACCCATTATCGAGGTGCTCAGGAATCGGAAGAAAACCCCTTCAACGAAGTGACTTTAAAACAAAATCGTTACCTCTCGCTCGATGTATTTCGCGGCATGGATGTCGCGCTCATGATCGTGGTAAATTCACTCGGAAGCAGCGAAACCTATTCGCCACTTAATCATGCTTCATGGCATGGCTTCACACTAACAGACCTTGTGTTTCCGACATTCCTCTTTGTGGTCGGAAACGCCATGAGCTTCTCGCAACGAAAGTTTGAGGAGCTTGGCTCGCAGGCCTTCCTGGGGAAAGTGCTTAAGCGTACGCTCATCATTTTCGTGCTGGGATATCTCATGTACTGGTTCCCGTTTGTGAACCAGGGCGAGAACGGGCTTGAGCTGCGACCCTTCTCAACCACGCGTGTGTTCGGGGTGCTGCAACGAATTGCGTTGTGTTATTTTCTCGCTTCGATCGTCATCCACTATTTTAAAGTACAGGGTGCGCTCGTGTTCTCAGTTCTCGCATTGGTTGCATACCGGTTCTTACTGGGCGACGATTTTTCGATGGAGGGAAATCTTGGAACGAAGCTCGATCTCTGGCTGCTCGGTCCCGAGCACATGTATCACGGCGAAGGAGTACCATTCGAGCCGGAAGGATTATTGAGCACCTTGCCATCGACGGTCAACGTGATCGCGGGATATGTGACTGGTCTCTACCTGCAGCGCAACGGCCAGAACTACGAGACCATTGCGAAGATGTTGTTAACGGGCGTCACGCTGCTGTTGCTTGCGGTGTGGTGGGACCTGTTGTTCCCGATCAACAAAAAGTTGTGGACGAGCTCCTACGTGTTGTTAACAGTAGGTATCGACCTGTGTGTGCTGTCGCTGCTGGTGTTCATTATTGATATCGCAGGCAAGAAGAACTGGACTTACTTTTTTGAGGTCTTTGGGCGGAACACCCTGTTCATTTATTTATTGTCGGAGGTGTTTGTGATAAGTATGTTCTGGATACGGGTAGGAGATACGTCGCTGTACCGATGGATCTACGTGAATGTGTTTCAGTCGTGGGCCGGGGATATGAATGGCTCGCCGCTATTTGCGATTTGGATAATGCTGACGTGCTGGGTGGTGGGGTATGTGCTCGATAAGAGGAAGGTATACATTAAGGTGTGATATACCGGGAATGTCGAACCGAAGAATGTCGACTGCAGAAGTGGCTGCAGACTTAAATTAGTCAAAAAGAGTTTCGACAGTCCGTCAATACTTCTGCTGTTCCGCATTCGACATTCATGTACTCCTCTGTTCATGTATTCCCCTGTTCTGCGGTTTTCTACTCCAGCTTATCGGGAACAATGATCTTAAACGTCGCGCCCTGATCGACCATCCCATCCGCAATTATTACCCCTCCATGATTCTCTACGATTTTTTTACAGATCGATAAGCCGATCCCGGTTCCTTCATATTTGTTGCGTGGATGAAGTCTTTGAAATATCGAAAAGATCTTCGGGAGGAACCGGTTGTCGAAACCAATACCGTTATCCGAAAAGGTAAGCTGCAAATATCTTCCGGCAGGCTGAAGATTGTGAAGGGCTACCGTATTTGAACTGAGATACTCGTGGGTGATCTCGATCTGTGTGGGCCGGTCGGTTTTTCTAAACTTAAGGGAGTTACTGATAAGATTCTGAAATAACTGGCGGAACTGCGAAGGCACAACCATAGCGGTGGGCAGCCCCTTGCTGATCACCTTTGCACCGGTCTCTTCGATCTTCTGATCGAATGTTTGAAGCACATCAGACAACACCGTTTGCAGATTGACTTCCTGGTAATCCCTGTCGCTCGTTACCTGTGCAAGGGCGAGTAATTCATCGATCATTCGCTGCATACGTATCGATGAACTGATCACTTTTTGCAGGTAGACCTGGCCGTCGGCGCTGATGTTAACATTTTCGATGGCAACAAGCCGGTCGGTGAGCGTACTGATCTTGCGAAGGGGTTCCTTAAGATCGTGACTGGCGATAAATGCAAACTCTTCGAGGCTCTGGTTGGACTGTTGAAGCTCGAGTGTCTTCTGCATTACGATCTCGTCGGCTTTGATCTTCTCGGTAATGTCGAGCGAGATGTTGAGGATGTTCTCCACTTCACCGGTGTGGTTGCGACTGAACACTGTGCCGAACGTGTGAAACCAGCGGTACTCGCCATTGGCATGACGAACCCTGTATTGAAATTCTGAAACCGGCTCTTTTTTCCCGGCATACCAGTTCGCGTTCGCGGCTTCGACAGCCTTTGCGTTCTTCTCCATGAGAGGACCGAGGTCGTCGGGATGAATGATACGCATGAAGAAGGCGATACCCTCATCGAGAACCTGCTGGGGCGAATGACCGAGTAAATTTTTCAGTCCCTGGCTTACGAACAGGTATTGGCCGGTTTGCAGGTTGTATGAAGTGATCACCGACGGTGCTGCATCGGCGATCTTTAAAATGAACGTCTGATTTTCTTCGAGCCGTTTCTCGATAGCTTTCTGCTCTGTTACATCCTGGGCAGTTCCAAAGATCTTTACAGGCTGACGTTTATCGTCGTACTCGACTTCACCTCGTGCGTGCAACGTTTTCTCACGACCGTCGCCAAGCCTTATCCGATAATAGAAATTAAACGGCTCGCCGGTGGTAATCGAATTGCCTATCGATGTATCGACTACGATGTTATCGTCGGGATGATTATAATTACGAAGCGCCTCGCTGTTAATCTGGGCTTTCGGCTCGATCTCGTAGATGCGGTAAAGCTCGTCGGACCACGTAAGCAATTTGGTGTGCAGGTCCCACACGTAGTTTCCAATGTGGGTAACGGCCTGTGCTTGTTTGAAAAGCTTATCGCTGTTGCGTAGTTCTGTTACGTGCTTTTCAATCCTCGCCTGGAGTATGTTTGCATATGCACCGTATGAGATCGCCGTGTATTGTGATAGATAGTTGTCGATCTCGTTTACGATTGCAATTACTTTGTTGATGTCTTTCGTGTAACGGGGTAAGAAGTGGAGGAACAATCGCTTGCGCGCCTGCGCCACGAGTGGTATATCGTCCGATACCACCTGGTCGCGCTCGATGATCGGCAACTGGTTGGCCATCCATGAAGCGACACCCTTTTGAATCAGGGCGTCGGAGGTGCCGTCGATAAAACTGTTAAGAAGTTCGGTGTAGCCGGGTTTAATGAGATTGATCAAATCTTCATCGGGCATCTGGAGTTGTTTCAGAAGCGGGATGTTCAGGTCGCGCGAGATCTGTAGCGCGACGTTGGCAACTTCGTCGAGGTGATTTTCAAGCAGGAAGCGGGCAAAGTTTGGGAGTTCGGGCGCTGCACTTCCTGTCATGAGGGGAAGGTAAGAAAAATTTTTAAGGGAGGAGGGGGAGGAGGGCGCGGAGAACCCGCGGTTACGCGGTGGTTCGCGGAGGACGCGCAAAGGTACGCGGAGGATAAAGGCTACCTTGAATAAAGATGTAGAATAAAATACGTGTTAGAATAACAACGCATTAGAATAATAACACATTAGAATAATAACGTATTAGAATAAAAATTACTTAGCGTACCTTAGCGTGCCCTCCGCGCGCCACCGCGACACCCCGCATTTCCTCCCCCCTCACAACACCCGTCATTTCCTCCCACCCTCACAACTCCGGATCCAACCCAAACCTCTCTTTCAACTCCTTGAGCACCGGATTTTTCTCCGCCAGATGCTCAAATCGATCCTTATTCGTATACGGTTGATTGGCAACCACAGTAGTTTCCTGCAGCTCACCCGTTACCATCAACGAACTGTTACCCAACCTGTCACGTAAGAAAGTGATCAGCGACGTTCGCATGTTTGCCAGAAGCGGATCTTCGATGGGATTGTTGAGCGGAATAACCACTGTCGTTCCTTTCAGCACATAGTCACGCTTGAGAAGCGTTACCTCGGCCACCTGGTTTTTTCGAAGCGCCGTAAATTCATCCCACGCCTTTCGAAGCAGTTCTGTATCGATCGGTTTATCTGGAGCACGTTCAACATTTTTTACAACAGGTGTCTCTTCGGCAGTCTTCGCTACTTTTCCAATGTTGCTCAGATTGAAAGTAGATCGTTGCCGGCCTTCCGATGGGGGAGGAACTTTTGGTGTGGGACCGACCAGGATCTCGGAAACCTTGTTAATCAAAGGCTCGGGCTCCGGGGGATTCTTGAGCTCGGTCTTGACTTCGTTCCTGACTTCCTCTTTTAACGCAGGTTTAGCCTCAGTCTTTAATTCAATTTTTTTTTTAATGCTGGCTCTGCAGTTGCTGTCAAAACGGCGTTCACGTTAGCCATTTTCATTAGAGCCAATTCAACGGTGAGCCGTTGGTTCCGCGCGTTCTTGTAATTGATGTCGCACTGGTTGGAGATGTTCAGCCACGACAACAGCAAAGAAGCCGGGCAAGCCTGTGCCTGCTCTGCATATTTCTTACGAATACTTTCGGGTACTTCCATCAGTTGCACCGTGCGCGCATCTTGTGAAACCAGCAGGTTCCTCAAGTGCTCACTCAGTCCAACAATAAAATTCTGACCATCGAAACCTTTCCTCAGGATCTCGTCGAGCAGCAATAACGGTTGTGTTGCATTCTCTGCCAGCAATCCATCAACCACGTTGAAATAATAATCGTAGTCGAGAATATGAAGATTGTTGAGAACATCTTTGAATGTAACTCCTTTGCCGGAAGAGAACGTTACCATGAGGTCGAAGATCGAAAGACCGTCGCGCAGGGCACCGTCTGCTTTTTGGGCGATCAGGTGAAGGGCTTCGTCTTCCGTTTTGATCTTTTCGCGGTCGGCGATCTTCTTCAGTTGTTTCGAGATGTCTGAAACCTGGATACGGTTGAAGTCGAATATCTGGCAACGGGAAAGAATGGTGGGGATCACCTTGTGTTTTTCCGTTGTGGCGAGAATGAAGATTGCGTAGGGCGGTGGTTCTTCCAGTGTTTTCAGGAATGCGTTGAAAGCCGCATTCGAAAGCATGTGAACCTCGTCGATGATGTAGACCTTATATTTTCCGAACTGGGGAGGATAGCGTACCTGGTCGATCAGGCTCCGGATATCTTCCACGGAGTTATTTGAGGCTGCGTCGAGCTCGAAGATATTCAGTGAATTGACTTCCGCTTTTTCTTCGAAGCCGTTGATCATCCGGGCTACGATACGCGCGCAGGTTGTTTTACCCACGCCGCGTGGTCCGCAAAACAAAAGTGCCTGTGCGAGCTTGTTATTGTCGATGGCATTTTTCAGCGTCGTGGTGATGTGCTCCTGTCCCACGACTTCTTCGAAGCCGAGTGGTCTGTATTTGCGGGCGGAGACAACAAAATGATCCATCGGACGGGCAAGATAGCCAAGGAATTAAGAATTCAGAGTGTGGAATGCAGAAATTGGAGACCTTTTATCCGGAAAAATTTTTTACAGCTTTTCCATTAAAATGGCTGTAAAAGTTTTTACCGCGTCGATGTAATTTCCCAACCGAATGTTTTCATTTTCAGCGTGTTGATTATTGTCGGGATTTACCGTCGGAACTGCTACCGCGGGTATACCGAGTGTGATCACGAAAGGAGAGATGGGAATTGAGCCACCTGCGGTCCGTATCCGGATGGGTTCTTTGCCGAAAGTTTTTATCATCGCCTTTGTGAGCCATTTTCCGCACTCAGAATCGAAGGGTGTCTGAAAGGCTCCGTACAAAATTGTTGGGTGGAACGACGCCATTCTCGGGTATTTCATTCGGTCTTCTTCGGTAGGCACTCCATCAATGAGATGATATCCCTGTTTTTCAATATGCGATCGCACCAGGCCGATCAGTCCCTCGGGGTCGCTGCCCGGCACGAGGCGGATGTCGATCTCGGCGGTAGCTGTTGCAGGGATGAGTGTTCTCGATTGGGCACCCACGAATAATGCGTCGAGGCCACGGATGTTTAGGGTTGGGTATTGAAGTGACTCCTGGAAATTATCGCCGATCTTGTCGGGCTCGGCAACACCGAGAAATTTTCGGATCTCGTTGTCGTCGTCGGGCACTTGCTTGAGTATTGCTTTCTCTTGTTCCGTGAGAACGATGCCGTCGTAGAATCCGGGAATGATCACACGCCCGTCGGCATCTTTCATCGATGCCATGATCTGCGAAAGACGCATGGCGGGATTTGGTGTGTAGTTTCCGTAGTTGCCGCTGTGTACGGGAACACGCGGACCAAAAACAGTGAGCGTGATCTCGCAAATACCTCGTGCTCCGAATGTAAGTGTCGGCTGGTTGCTGATGTGACGCGGACCATCATAGATGATCAGCATATCGGAGGCGAGATCTTGTTTGTATTGCGTGACGGCAGCCGGGAGTCTTGGTGAACCGAGCTCTTCTTCGAAGTCCATGATCACCTTCATATTGTAGTTCGGCACGATGTTCAATTGGGCCGTAACATCCAGGGCTGCGAGGAAGGCCATCGCCGGACCTTTCGCATCAGAAGTCGATCGTGCAAAAATTCGCCACTCGGGATTTGGATTATAATTGTTGTGGAGATGCTCGTAGCCAATACCCTTCCATGTGCCGTCGGGCTGAGGTTCATAAAGGCTGGCGATATACGGATCGTTCTGCCTCCATTGCGAACGATCTACCGGTTGGCCATCGATCTGCAAGTATATCAATACTGTCTTCTTTGCATTCTTCACCTTCCTTTCTGCGAGTAATAATGGAACAGTTGCAGTGTTCAGGCGTTTTGTGGTGAAGCCTCTCCTTGTGAATGCCTTTTCGCACCATCGAACATTTTCTTCAATGTCGGCGGCGTTATGTGCGTCGTTAGGAATGCTAAGCAGGCTAATGATATCGTTTTCCGTCAATGAGTGGATCGCGGATCTGGTGGCAACTTCCTGCCAGTCCTTTTGTCCGCTTGCTAACGCCGGGATAAAAAGTAATACGATCAGTATCCTCATTTCGCCAGGTATTTTTCAGGCAACGGAAATCCCATAGCCTCCGCACACCAGAAGATCGTTACGATGTAGTATCTCTTTCCATCATAGAATAATTGAATACTGTTGATGCCTTTTGCGATGATCGGTCCGTCTGTTTTCTCACGCGCTTCATACGTGCTAAATGCGTGAGTCACCGTTCCGTATTGCTCTTGTACACGATGCACTTCTTTTTCAAAGAAGCCGGTAGGAACGCGTGAAGCGAAAGCTGTAACATATTCTTCCGGGCTCATCGCCTGGGTGACGAGATCACCTTGTGGAGATTTTCTTGTCGGTATGAGGCGGGTCTCCGGTCTGAAGAGATAGCGGAACCGTTCCCAGTCGCGGGCAACACCGGGCCCGCCGGAGATGACGTCGTACACGGCAGCGATGATCGCATCGGGTGAGGCAACGTCTTTGGAATAATCTTTTGTTTGTGCGAGGGTTGTTGTGCTTGCGAGGAGCAGCAGCAGAAGAGGCAATGATTTCATAGAGCCAATATCGTATTTTTACCACGAATGTCATCTCCAAAGTATTCCGTCATCGTTCCAGTGTATAATCGTCCCGGAGAGGTAGAGGAGTTGCTGGCAAGCCTTTGCCTGCAGACCTACACAAACTTCGAAGTAGTCCTGGTGGAAGACGGGTCGAGCGTGACGTCGCAGTCGGTGTACGAGAAATATTCTTCGAAGCTCAGCATCCAGTATTTCTTCAAGCCAAATTCCGGGCCCGGACCAAGTCGCAACTTCGGGTTTTCAAAAGCGAAGGGCGACTATCTTGTGGTGTTCGACAGCGATTGTGTGATACCACCAGACTATTTTATGTTGGTGGAGCGGCATCTTGCTGCAAACCCGTTGGATGTGTGGGGCGGACCGGATCGCGGCCACGGTGACTTCACGGTGCTTCAACAGGCAATGGCCTACTCGATGTCGTCGGTGCTTACGACTGGTGGAATTCGCGGAGGCAAAAAAAGTATTGGTTCATTTCAACCACGGAGCTTCAACATGGGTATGTCGAGAAATGCCTATGAAAAGACTGGCGGTTTCAAGTTCGATCGTTACGCGGAAGATATCGAGTTGAGCATTCGGGCTTCGAAGATGGGATTGAAAGTTGGATTGATCGCGCCGGCATTCGTTTATCACAAGCGAAGAGCAACGTTGCAACAGTTTTTTAATCAGGTGTCGAACTTCGGTAAGGGAAGGGTTCACGTTGGAAGGGCACATGAGGGAGCGATCAAGCTCACGCATTTCTTTCCGGCGTTTTTCCTGCTGGGGCTTTTGTTCATCCCAATCGTCGCGATAGTCAGCCCTGTTCTTGGACTGGCGCTCTTAACGGGTTATATTGTATACCTGGTGGCTGTGCTTTTTGATGCCTGGCGGACAGTAAAAGATCTTCGCGTAGCCATTCTTGCTGTGCCTTCTGTGCTTGTTCAAATGACTGGGTACGGCTCGGGATTTCTGAAGGCGCTATTTTCTAAACAGTAGTTTGTGAGAATTTTTATTGTTGTGTTGGCTATTGCCGTTGCAAGCAATGGGTGGGCGCAGGATGTCGAAAGATATACGTCCTATTTCGTTGTTGTCGGTGCTTTTGCCAGGAGTAAGGAGGCCTATGCGAAAAAATTCAAAGACGATCTTAAGAAGGACGGGTTAACAGTGGATTATGTAGCGCATGGAAATCTGTTTCTGGTTTACATAGCGGCGTATGATGAGTTCGAACCATCGATCCGGGAAATGCTTTCAACAAGGAAGCAGGGAAAATTTCCGGAGGCGTGGGTAAAGATCTTGCATGAGGTTCATGGGGAAAGCGCAGAAAAAGGATCAACCCAATCTTTCACAGAGGTTGAAGAACCCCAGGAAGAAAAATCGAAACAACAAGACGTAAAAAAAGAAGAAGAGATCAGATCTGAACCCGCCGTCGTAGACATTCCGCCGCCTGCGCGAGAGCCTGCTCCTGCTTCTGCCCCTAATGCCTTTAAAATTCTCTTTCACCTTTACGACGCCAACGACAACAACAAAGAAGTCGAAGGCAACATCGAGATCGTCGATACCCAACGTGCCCATTTAATCGAAGAACATAAGTCTACCGACACAGTTGCGTTGCCCGACCCGCATTCCGACAGCGGAATGATCTCGTTTATTACCGACGTATTTGGCTACCGCAAAGTCCAGCACGAGATCAACGTCAAACAACCGGTCCAGGATTCAACAAAAGAAGTCTTCAACCTTGAGGGCAACTTTTACATTGCACGCTTCGAAATGGTTCGTTACCACAAGGGCGACATCGCTACCCTGTACAACGTTTTCTTCTACAACGATGCCGCCATTATGATGCCCGAGTCAAAATACGAGCTCAACAAGCTCCTCGACATGATGAAATCGAATCCCCGTTACCGTATCCTCCTTCACGGCCACACAAACGGAAATGCCCGCGGGCGAATTATTTCTATGGGACCTTCAAAAGATTTCTTTTCTTTGAAAGCACCCGATGTGAAAGAGGGATCTGGTTCTTCGAAAGAACTGTCCGGGCAGCGTGCGGAAGTGATCAGGGAATGGCTTATAGCGCAGGGCATCACCGCCGACCGGGTAGAAGTGAAGGCGTGGGGAGGACGAAGAATGATCCACGACAAGAACAGCAACAACGCCCGAAGGAATGTTCGCGTTGAAGTAGAGGTGCTCGCCGAATAAGAATGAACAAAACGGTACTGATAACAGGATGCTCCAGTGGCATCGGTAAAACTATTGCTGCCTGGTTCCAGGCAAAGGGTTGGAACGTAGCCGCCACCATGCGGTCTCCCGAAAAAGAAACAGAGCTTATCGAGCTCGAAAATCTCAAGTGCATTCGTCTCGACGTGCAGGACGAAGATACGGTCAAAAAAGCGATCGACGAAACCATCGCCGCTTTCGGTGGCATCGATGTTATCGTGAACAACGCAGGCTACGGAATCATCGGCCCCTTCGAAGCAGCCTCCAACGAACAGATCTATCGGCAGTTCGATACCAACGTGTTTGGTGTGATGAACGTCATTAGGGCAATACTTCCATACTTTCGCGGCAAGCGCGACGGCGTCATCATCAATATTGCTTCGGCCGGCGGACGAATGACGTGGCCACTCAATACTTTATATCATGCAACCAAGTGGGGACTCGAAGGATTTTCCGAGAGCTTGCAATACGAGCTTCGTCCATTCAATATTAAAGTGAAGATCATCGAGCCCGGCTCGATCAAAACCGACTTCTTCGGGCGATCACAGGATGTTGCCGTAAAGAAAGGACTCGATGCTTACGAAGCATACGTGAATACCGTAGTGCCCAACATCCAAAAGCAAGGGGCAAATGCCCCCGAACCAGACGTTGTCGCAAAAGTGGTGTACGCAGCAGCCACGGATAACTCATGGCGGTTGAGATACCAGGCAGGGAGTGGCGCGGGGTTCTTTATGTTCTTGAGAAGGGTTATGCCAACGAGTTGGTTTAACGCTATCGTAAGAAAGGTTGTGGAAAAGAGGGAAGATCGTTTAAAGAAATACGCCGGCGAATCTTAACTCTTCTCACCTAAAGAAAACCAGTTCCCCGAGTCGTCCTTAAACAACGCCTCCGTTCCATAAAACTCTTTGGTTGGAGGTTTCACAAACACAACGCCTTTTGCTTTCAACTCTTCGTACGTAGCCTGTATGTTCTTCGTCTCGAACACACCAAAGCCGAATGTTCCGGCAGCGACGAGCTCCCTCATTTTCTTAGCACTCTCTTCGTTGAAAGCCATCCCCGGCTTTATCGCCATCAGGATTACTTCGAGGTCCGGCTGTTCTTTGGGCGTTACCGTTAGCCATCTTTCACCCGGCCCCATAGGTGCGTCGGTGTGAACTTTGAATCCAAGCTTGTTGACATAAAAGTCGTATGCCGAATCCTGGTCGAGCACGTAGATCGACACGTGCGACATCCTGGTGATCATAAACGTTTTTTTATAAAAGTAGTGGCAGGAATTACGATGCTCTTCTTGAAAATTGCTTTTCTGCGAAACAGCCCGGAATAGTTTTAAGCGGTTCTTGAAGGGTCAGCCTTTTCCTTTCGAGGATGTCGTTTTGGTAGGCCTTTGGCGATTTCCCAAACAAGCGGCTGAAGGCCGATGTGAACGTCGTCACACTTTCGAAGCCGATCTCGAAACAGATGTCCTGGATCCGAAGGTCGGGATCTTCCATCAACTTTTCGGCTTCGCGCATACGCAACGACAATAAATATTGATGCGGCGTGTCGCCGTAGGCCTTCCGGAACAGGCGTATGAAGTGAAACCGGGAAAAGGAAGCCTCTTCGGCGATTTCGTCGAGATTGATGTTTTTACGGAAGTTCTGATCAATAAACAGCTTGGCCTGGACAATGCGACGGTACAAGTAAGCTTTCGGATACATTCACTAAAAGTATAAAAAATGTTAATATTGGCTTCACATGCGCCTGATCCGGAGCTTTACCACCATCATCAACTACAAGACACTTGTCGTCACCGTACTTTCGGTTGTCTCGACGTGGCTCTGTTACAACTATCACCTGATCGCAAAATTCCCCGACATGCTGGTCGGCGTGGCGATCGTCTTTCCCGTCGTCTTCTCGATCGGATCCGCCTACAATCGCCGCGAGACGGCACTTCAAAGACTTTCAGAGTTCAAAGGACACGCGGTAGCAATATATTTTGCCGCCAGGGACTGGAGCGGACAGCCCAACACGACAGCACATCTCAAGATGCGCGAACTTATCCATGAGATGCTCGCCATGATGAAAAAAATGTTCAAGGTAAAGGAGAAGAAGGAGTGGCTGGAGTACGAACGAAAGATGTACGCCAGGTTTTCAGAACTATCTCTTTTTGCACAGGACCTCAGATCGATCGGCGTACAGAGCAGCGAGATCTCCCGGATCAATCAATACGTCAGTAAGATGGTTATCGCCTTCGATAACATGAAAATATTCCATGCCTATCGCACGCCGGTTACACTGCGCGCGTACAGCAAAGTTTTCCTGTATGTCTTCCCCATCGTTTACGGTCCATACTTTGCCAGCACGGTACACGATTATTCAGCAAGTCTCGAGTATGTGATGCCCGTGTTGTACAGCTTCATTCTTGTGAGCCTCGACAACATACAGGATCACCTCGAAAATCCTTTCGATGAAGTAGGAGAGGACGACATCATTATTGAAGCCGAAGAAACTACCCAGCTGTTAGCTTAGTTAGCGCAACTTTATTCCCAACTCTTTCAACTGCTCTTCAGAGATCGTTGAAGGAGTATCGATCATCATGTCTTTCCCCGCATTGTTTTTCGGGAAAGCAATGAAGTCGCGAATAGAATCGGCGCCACCAAAGAGTGAGCACAACCTGTCGAAGCCGAACGCAATACCGCCGTGCGGAGGAGCTCCGTACTCGAACGCATCCATGAGGAAGCCAAACTGTTTCTTCGCTTCTTCGTCGCTGAAGCCGAGCTTGGTGAACATGAGCTGTTGTGTAGGCCTGTCGTGGATACGAATAGAACCGCCACCAACTTCTGTTCCGTTGATCACCATGTCGTAAGCATTGGCTCTTACCTTGCCGGGATTGCTGTCGAGCATGGAAAGATCTTCACGCTTCGGCGAAGTGAAAGGATGGTGCATGGCCGTCCATCGATTCGCTTCTTCGTTCCATTCGAGCAGCGGGAAATCGATAACCCAAAGTGCGGAGAATGTATTCTTGTCGCGGAGACCAAGGAGGCCGCCCACGTGAAGTCTAAGTTCGCCGAGAGCTTTACGGGTTTTGTCAGCTTCACCGGAAAGGATGAGAAGAAGATCGCCGGGAGCAGCATTAAATTTTTGAGCCCAGCCAGAGAGGTCTGTGGCATTGTAAAATTTGTCGACAGAAGATTTAAAACTTCCATCGGCTTCACATTTTACATAAACTAATCCCTTCGCGCCAATCTGGGGTCTCTTAACGAATTCTGTTAATTCATCGAGTTGCTTTCGCGTGTACGATGCACATCCTTTTGCACAGATACCAACAACGATCTCCGCGCTATCAAATACCTGGAACCCTTTGCCCTTTACTGTTTCTCCAAGTTCTACGAACTTCATTTCAAATCGAGTGTCCGGTTTGTCCGAACCATAATACTTCATTGCATCCGCATAGCTCATGTGTGGCAGCTTGGGTATGTCGATGCCTTTTACTGATTTGAAAAGATGTACGACAAGGCCTTCGAAGGTATTGAGGATATCTTCCTGTGTGATGAACGCCATCTCACAGTCGATCTGCGTAAACTCGGGTTGACGGTCTGCGCGAAGGTCTTCGTCACGAAAACATTTCACGATCTGGTAGTACCTGTCGAAGCCCGACACCATCAACAATTGCTTGAACGTTTGTGGTGATTGCGGCAATGCATAGAACTCGCCGTTATGAATTCGGGAAGGCACCACGAAGTCGCGCGCTCCTTCCGGTGTCGATTTGATCAATACGGGTGTCTCGACTTCGATGAAGTTAAGGCTATCGAGATATGCCCTTGTCTGCTGTGCCATTTTGTGGCGAAGCACGAGGCTCTCGCGTACCACGTTCCTTCTAAGGTCGAGATAACGATATTTCATACGGAGGTCGTCGCCGCCGTCGGTGTTGTCTTCGATGGTAAATGGAGGGTTCTTGCTGGTGTTGAGTACTTTGAAAGTTTTCACCCAGACTTCGATACCGCCGGTCGCGATCTTGTCGTTCTTCGAGAGGCGTTCGCTAACGGTTCCCTCTGCGAGAATGACGTACTCCCGTCCAAACTGGCGTGCCTGTTCGATCAGTGCAGCTTCAGACTTGCCCTCCTCGAGGATGAGCTGGGTGATGCCGTACCGGTCCCGCAGGTCGATCCAGATGATCCCGCCCTTGTCGCGGGTACGCTGTACCCAGCCGGTGAGAATTACCTGTTTGCCAACGTCGCCGATCCGCAGTTCGCCACATGTGTGAGTTCTGAGCATGAATGAAAAGTGTAAATTTGAGGCGCGAATTTATGAATAAATTACTCATCCTCTTGCTTGCCCTGGTAATGGTTTCAGCGGCCAACAAGCTTGTAAAAACGAAGGTCAACGACCAGATCACGGTCTCTCTGCCGGCCGATTTTTTTGCGATGACACCCGAAGACATCGCCCAGCGCCTGCCGTCGGTGCGTGCTCCCCTGGGTGCCTATACTAACCAGGACCGGGTGGTTGATTTTAGTGTGAATATTTCGGCAACCCAGTGGCCGGATGCAGACCAGGCGATAGCGCAAAAGTTCTTCAAAGCTGCCTTATACAATTTGTACGATAAAGTGGACATGATCTCTGAAGGAATTCAGGACATCCATAAAAAGAAATACATCTGCTTCGAATTCGAATCGCGCATCAATGCAAACAGGAGGGTGGAAGGAGGATCGGAACCGCTGTTGAAGTACACCCGTATCCAGTATCTCGTTGAAGAAGGCCGCACACTGGTGTTTTCATTCAGTTGCCCTCGTGCGATGCGTGAAGACTGGGAGGAGCTCTCTGGCGACATCATGAAAAGCGTACGCGTCAAGTGATCGACCTTTATACAGACGATTACTTTATGCAAGAGGCGCTCAAGGAGGCCAGGATTGCATACGATGAAGGTGAAGTTCCGGTAGGCGCGGTGGTCGTTTGCAAAAACAGGGTTATCGGCCGCGCACATAATCAAACAGAACGACTTACAGATTCAACGGCCCACGCCGAGATGCTTGCCGTTACGGCTGCATCGAACTATCTCGGTTCGAAATATTTGAATGAATGTACACTTTACGTGACACTCGAGCCATGTGTTATGTGTGCAGGTGCCTTGCATTGGGTTCAGCTCATGAAACTTGTTTACGGCGCTGAAGATGTTCAGCGCGGTTATACGCTTGTTTCGACGCCGTTGCTACATCCGCGAACAGAAGTAGTGAAAGGCATTAAGAAACAGGAATGCAAGACACTCGTCGACGATTTTTTCAGGCGAATCAGGGAAAAGAATTAGATTGCTGCCATGAGCATGGACATCAAAGGAAAAGTTATTCAGCTCCTCAGCCCACAAACGGGACAAGGAAAAAAAGGAGTCTGGAAAAAGCAGGAATTCGTAATCGAGACACAGAGTCAGTATCCCAAAAAAGTATGCCTCTCAATGTGGGGCGACAAAATAGATCAGTTCCGATTGTCAGTCGGAGAAACAGTAACGGTTTCCTTCGAGCTCGAAAGCCGTGAGTATAACAGCCGGTGGTATACCGAAGCGCGTGCCTGGAAAGTATCGAAAGACGGCAGCAGTGGCGGTGGACAAAACCAATACTCCGAGGACATGGGCGATGAGCCTATGAACTCAAGTGCTTCGAGTGCGTCGGACGATCTGCCGTTTTAAGCGGCAGACTTCTCCTTTTTCTTGGAGGTAGTCGCGGGAGCTTCGACTTTTTTGCCGTTTTTGTGCTCGCCCAGGATGATCACATCTTTAGTGATCTGGTACTGGCGGGCGGCCTGCATCATAGCCTCGTACGTGTCCCTAATGATGATTACACCCGAATTCGCGCCTTTGTTGCGGATATCGAGCCAAAAACCATCTTTTTTCTTCTTCGGTAATACAGGAGGTCTTCCCATTTTGGTATTTTTTCGTTGCAAAGATAACGATTTTAAAGGGTTATTTGGTTCCCCTTCAGAAGCTATTTGGGACCTATTTGAGGTAAGACGGAACGGTCACACCCTTTTTTAACAACTCGTCGGGTATCAGCTCGCCTCGTGTGAGTTTTACGGGCTGCACTCCCGCCCAAACATCGAGGTCATAATCTTCTTCGTCGTCTTTGGGGCCGCCTGTGCGGACCTTGGCGGAAGCTTCTTCGAGCTCGAAGGCAATCACCATGGTGCCCTTCCATTCAGTGGAGTTGGGTTTACGGATGTCGTCCCATCGTCCGGGGCACATCTTGTTAGTGAAAACTTCGAGCGACTGGTACAGCTCATTTTCATCCGTCACTTTTCTGCCTTTGCTGAAGAATACCACCGAGCGATAATTGACGGAGTGATGGAAGGCGCTTCGGGCAAGTACCATCCCGTCGAGCAATGTGGCGGAGACGCAAACAGGGGCGCCGTCGGCGATCTGTCGCATGTACCAGGCTCCGACTGATCCGTGGATGTAGACCGTGTTGCCGACTCTTGCAAAACCTGTGGGGATCTGGAAGGGTTGTCCTTCGTGCACGTAAGCGACGGTGCAGACGAGGGCTTCATCGAGGATGGAGTACACGGTTTGGACGTCGTACACGCCGCGTTTGGCGAGGCGGGTGATCGAGGTTTTGTCGGTGATCGGGAATTGCTTTTCCATGTCACAAAGATCGTTGGTGTCAGGAAAACAGAACAGATTCAGTTTTTTGAAAGGGAACGAGATCAGTTTACTGCAAGAATGCTTATCTTCTAATTACTACTGCGCCTTCTACACACCCTGTTATGAGCAACATCACGCGAGCATGGAATGACATCACTCTTCAGTCTGCCCAGTTTATACTTGAGCAAGCTGAAAAAAACGTTCAGGCGACTGTCTATGTTTATATCATATAAAGGCCTTGAGTTATATGATATCTACAAAGTTCAAGCGCTTGGCTATCGACCTACCCTTTAACTTAACGAGCAATCGCGAACGACAGAACATCATGTTCGTTATCATGATGCTTGTTAAAGCTTGTATAGGATTCAGTTGCCTTTACCTCGTGATCCTGTTCGGATCTGGGGTGCTGAAGTTGTAGCAGGCGGCGGCGGAGTTGTGGGTCTTGCGGCCATTCTTATTTTTTTCATTTCCTTCTAACATACAAATTAGTGAAAAAATTCTCAAGGGCCTTTTACCCGTTTTTTAGAACAATCTTCCCGAAATGTCCCCCGCTGTTCATGCGCTGAAACGCATCTTCAATCTTCGCAAGCGGATACGTTGTATCGATAACGGGTTTTATCTTTTTCTTTTCAATGAAATCCAACATCGACAAAAACTCATCCCTCGTCCCCATCAGACTTCCCTGGATCGACAATTGTTTATTAAACAGTATTCGCGGAGGAATTGACTGAATATCTCCTGCTGTTCTTCCGAACACAACAACCCTCCCTCCCGGCATCGCCACCTCCAGCAAATTCTTGAACTGCGGTCCCGCCGCGCTGTCGATGATCACATCGAAACCACGCGTCGTTTTCTTCGCTTCATCTACCCACGACTATTCTTTGTAATTGAAACCCCCGACGGCACCGAGTGCTATTGCCTTGTCGATCTTTTCTTTCGACGAAGACGTTACGTAAACCTTCGCCATGAAACCAAGTGCAAGCTGCAATGCCCACAAAGCCGTTCCACCACCAACGCCTGTGATCAAAACTTTCTCTCCAGGACGAAGCCGTGCTTTCGTAAATAACGCACGATAAGCAGTTAGTCCCGACAATGGAACGGCTGCTGCCTCTTCCATCGTGAGATGCCCTGGTTTATCGTGGATGTATTTTTTTGAAACCAGTATCCACTGGCCAAACGTGCCGTTATCGGGGTAGCCGAGGATCTTGAACGAATCGGCCTGGAACGCCGGATCGTTGCCCCATTCGTGGCTTGGGTTGATGACAACTTCTTTGCCAACGAGCGATGGATCGCCTTCCTCACTTACAGCTTCAACCACGCCGCTGCCATCGGAACCAAGAATAACACCGTTGTCGGGAACGGCAGTTTGTTCACTGCGGATCCACACGTCGCGATGGTTGAGCGACGACGCGTGAAGTCGTACGAGTACCTGGTCCTTGATCGGAACAGGTTTTTTCATCTCCCGGATTTCTAACGGACGATCCTTTCCTTTAAAGAAAGCTGCAAGCAAGGGCTACCCAATTATATAGTTCCATCCATGAATATCGGGCGCCGTGCCGAGACGGATCTGGCTCAACTTTTCTTTCACCCTGTTTTGGAAGCTGTCTGCTGCGGGGGCTTTCACATCGTAGTTCGTGCCGTGAATGTTGATACAACCGATGGTTGCGACAACGGCGGCTGTGCCTGCTCCGAATGCTTCAGTCAGTGTTCCTTTTTTGAAACCTTCTTCGATCTCGTCGACGCTAACCCTTCTTTCTTCGGTGGGCATGCCCATGTCCTTAGCAAGAGTGAGGATCGAGTCGCGAGTGATACCATCGAGAATTGCTGTACTCAATTTTGGTGTAACGAGCTTGCCGTTGAGGACGAACATTACGTTCATCATTCCGACTTCGTCGATGTACTTATGTTCTTTGTGATCGGTCCAGAGGATCTGGTCGAAGCCTTCCTGGCGTGCGATCTGCGACGGGAGGAATGCACCACCATAGTTACCGGCGCATTTTGCGAAGCCGGGTCCGCCTTCAGCGGTTCTCACGTATGTGTCTTCTACTTTCAGGCGGAAAGGTTTGTTGAGATATGCACCGGCAGGAGTTGTGAGCACGATGTATTTGTACTCATCGGCAACCTTAACGCCGAGTCTCGATTCTGTCGCGAACACGACAGGCCTCAGGTACAAGGATGATCCTTCGCCTTTGGGGATCCATGCTTTATCGAATTCAACCAGGGCATGCAACGTTTGAACAAACATGTCTTCACTGATCTCCGGCATGCACATGCGGGCGAGCGACTTGTTCAGGCGTTGATGATGACGATTGATACGGAAAATATTGATCCTTCCGTCTTTCATCAAAAAAGCTTTCATGCCTTCGAAGATCGACTGGCCGTAGTGTAGCGATAGCATCGCGGGGCTCATCCGGAGGTCGCCGAACGGCACGATACGAGGTGATTCCCACTTGCCATTGCGATAGTCGGCAATGAGCATGTGGTCTGAAATAATTTTACCAAACTCCAGGTTCTGAAAGTCAACTTCGCTGATCCTGGACTGCTTGGTCTTTTCGATCTGGAAAGACGGAGTTACGGTTGTCATGTTCATGATTTGAGAACGTTGAAATTAATAATGTCAGTTATCTTAAGCAAATGATGGTCGTCGTGCTCGGCATCGAACCACGCAAGGTCAACCGGGGTCATTTTGGTTTTAAGCCGGGGGTGAGTGGAAGACTTCAGCAGGTCTGACTCGTTGAGGCACCGATAAAGCAGGAGGTTTGTTTGCCTCTGTTTCTTAAACATGCTTGTTAGTGTTTCAATGGGAAACGGGTTGTAGTCCTTAGGTTCAAAAACTGCTGGTGAAAGCACGTCGACGCCGTTCAGCATTTCGTTGATACGTTTAACGCTGACTTCGTCGACCTCGAGCAGATGTCCGATGTTCTGTTTCACCGACCACTTGCCGTTATACTTTTCTGAAAGCACTTTATCGCTTACGCCCTTCACTTTACTTTCGATGCGGCATATAGTTCCTTCGAGGCGTTCGAGAAAGAACGGCAGCATCTCGGCCCTGTGTCCAAAGACGAGATTTCGTTCAAACCAGTCGAGTCGTTTTGGATTCATATTTTCAAAAAACCTCCGTCAACAATAAATAGTTTTGCGCCGCTTTCGCTACGGCTGCGGTGTGAGCTCATCTTGTCGGAAACTTCGTAGCTCGTACCGGCTTTCAATTCGACACTGCGTCCGTCTTCCAATTCTGTTGTCATCGATCCTTCGAGACAAAAAATGATATGCCCAAGTTCACACCAATGATCGGCCAGGTAACCCGGCGAATACTCGACCACGCGAATGCGGAGATCATTGTAAGTGATCGTCCGCCAGGTTGCTACGCCTTTTTCTCCACGATGTTGCGTCGCCGGGATCTGCTCCCAGTCGGTTATATGAAACGGTATGGGAAGCATTACCGTGAGAATTGCGCTCTCCAAAGATCGCGAAGCTGGAAACCTTTGTTCACGATGTAGACACCAGCTACTGTAACCAACATCGCAACCGCGATACGGAAATTGAACGCTTCATTCAGGATCAGTGTGCCAAGCAACACGGCGACGATCGGGTTAATGTACGCATACAGCGACACGATGGTAATAGGGAGCTTCTTCACTGCGTATGAAAAACACGCGAACGAGATCACTGATCCGAACACAATTAGATAGACCAGCGACCAAAGGGCGGGGGCGGTCCACCTGAGTGTGGAATAGTCGTCGAAGATGAAACTGGCGATGAATAGGAACATGCCTCCGAAGAACATCTGGAGTCCTGCGTTCACGAAGGTGTTCGAGTTTGAGTTAGCATTCTTTCTTTTTATCCAGACGCTGCCAAACGACCATCCCATGTTTGCAATAAATATTACGACAAGGCTGCCGAGGTAAGCGGGGTTTGAGAAATCGGAAAGGTTATCACCAAACATGAGCACGATGCCGCTCAAGCCGATGGCGAGCCCGAGGAAGACGGGCAGGGTAGGGCGTTCGTCGGCGCTGGTGCCGAGGTTGATCAGCGTGACCCATATGGGGATCATGGAGCAGATGATGGCGGTGATTCCACTAGAGATATGAAGTTCGGCTACGCCGATGAGTCCGTTGCCGAGAGTGAACAGTGAGAAGCCGGCGAGAGCCTGTGTGAGCATGACCTTTTTTGAAGGAAGCTGGGCTTTCCCGAAGATGAGCATGAAGCCTGTGAGGATGAGTCCGGCTGTGGCGAGGCGAAGGGCGGCGAAGAGGAAGGGAGGTATGTCCATAACGCCGATGCGAATACCGAGAAATGTGGTACCCCACAGCACACAAATTACTGCCAGCGCGGCGTAAGCGAGCCAGGAGTTTTTAGAAGATGTAAAGTTGAGGTTCATAGGGCAAATTTGCTCTTATGAACGCGAATATAACAGTTTCAGTTATTTTTATTTCGACCATATCAGTTTGGCGTGGTACACCGTGTTCGGCCAGGTCATGGATGATCTAAGTTTATAACGTTGTCGCTAACTATCTGATTGAGCTTGGCGAGAATATTACATAGTATTCTACATCGCTCGTTGCTTCTTATTTTAGGGTTGAAAAGATGAACTGGGAATATCGTCAAGACAGCAAAAGAACGAAGTTAGCAACGGGAGAAAGTGGCTGGGAAATATAGTATTTTGAAAACGAAACTGGAGTTAATGGTCAAGGCGTTTCGATATTAAACCACGGCCATTCTAAGCGTTCATTCATAGTAAAATGGCTTCAATAGATATCCCTCAAAGCAATAACCTCCTGAAGTTCTTTCAACTCACAACTATATATATTTTCCAGACTAAAATGTTTAGACCATGTCAGTTGGGCAATGCTCGTGTGATTCTTAATCGTGCATTCGAAGTCAACATCTGGTTTTATAACAACAAGATCGTTCAGATATGAAATTAGCTATTCTCAAATCATTAATTTTAATCCTCGCTCAAACTGCTTTTGCACAGATAAAAACGGATTTGAGTTCTTTTCCAGAACACACGCCTTTCGATCGTGCTTATTATAATGAGGCCTCAAAAAACGAGGTGTTGAAGCGGTTACAGAATACCTGGACCGACGAAGAGAAGCACGAGTTGTCGCAGCAAGCCGCTCGAGCGCATTTTGAAACAGAAATAGCAGAGCTGCGTCAGTTGTTGGAGCGTCGCGATTTGTCGGAAGGCCAGGGAAATAAGATAAAACAGCAACTGGACACGCTGCAGATGATCATCAACACCAATAGAATAACGCATCCGCTATACCGTGCTGCCGTCGAGGCGAAAATGAAAGCAATCGATCGGCATAGAGTTGATGATCGGCTGATACTATTGGCTGGATTTTTGGATGACAAACGTTATGTGCCTGTCCTCAGAAATGCAATCGGCGATAGCATTCATTACGCCCAGCATCACGTGAAACTTGCGTTGGCGAGATTAAATGAAGAGCCGTTCTATAGCGAAATGATTGCATTTTACCGGGTTGATTACAATAAAATCCAGAAGCTCAAATCAGATCATTACGAATTGAATCAGTACTTTTTTGACTTGTGCCGTGGACTTCTCTACATACGATCACAGGAATCAATACTGGAGTTAGGGAATTTTCTGTCGGCTGAACTAAAAGTGACGGATCCAGTTGCAATAAATTCGGAAGACGTGGGGTATTCTCCTGTATCGAGACAAGCTTTTGAAGCCATAACGCGGCTATTGAATAACGAGGATATAAAGGCTTATTTAAAATCAAATCCGAAGGAACTCAATGTCAATCCAATTCAACGCACAGTATCGCAGGAAGCGCCGATCAGCAAGAGACATGTAATTTGGTTAGACAACTGGATGAAAAAGAATTTTGGCAGGTATGAGATATTACGCGATTGAGCCGAGGGTCAATTGCCAGGTATTCCTGGTTTTGAATTAGCATTATTTGGGAAGATGAGCAGATCAGTTTGCTAACGATTGCAGATTAACCTACTTCCCCTTCTTATACTGAAACATCCACTCATAAATATCCATATCGAACTGATCGTACTTACTATCTCCCGTTCCCTTACCCGATCCATTGTACGTCTTGCTCCACGCATCGTGTCCTGTCGCAGGATAGATCGTTAGCTTCGCACGAACTTTCGGACTCAAATCGTTGATCGCTTTGTTCATCGCGATGTCAAAGTCTGGCGTTACAGTCTTGTCATCTATGCCATGAAATGCCCAGATGGGGATTGCCGACGCGCGTTGCGCGCGACCCGCCACAAGATTGCCACTGCCACTTATCGGAACCGCTGCCGTAATGTGCGCACCCGCTCCCACCACCGCGATCTGATCCCATACACCATAACCACCCATGCTTAGTCCAGTCATATAAATACGAGTGGTGTCAACCGCGTAGTTGGCCATCAGGAACTCTGTTACTTTTTTCGTCTTGGTAACATCCCACCAGCCATCGTGGCACTGCAGTGACGCAACAAGCATCGGGTACTTCGGCTTCCAGGTTTTTGCCTTGATAAGCTTAGGCGGACCATTGGCAAGTATCTTATCCAGTGTTGCCGCGTTGGAGCTGCTGTTGCCCACTTCACCAGACCCGTGGAGGAATATCAATAAAGGATATTTGGGACCGTCGTTCTTGTAGCCCGACGGCGTATACATATAGTATGCGTACGGCGAGCCATCGGAGTTTAACTTGTGAGCAGTGTGCGTGCCGCCTGTATCCTCGGGGAGTGCCTCCAGGTCCGAAGTTGGCGATGGGTTGTCGTCATCTTTACAAGAATTCAACAGGAGAACAATGCCAAAAATGGCCAGGGGGAGAAATAAACGCTTCATTACTGTTTTGGGGCTAATACAAAGCTCAAAGATGTGGGCAGATTTGCACCGGTTAATCTTCGAAGTGTCAAATCTATCGACTACTTGCATCTAAAAATATCTTCGCGACGTAAACTGACTGTCGAGCAAGCCTAAGTCGAGGCCTATCATCAGTTCATGCGTTCCGAAATTCGTGTTCGCAAGTGAATTCAGTGGATACTCGTAAAGGTAACCTGCCCTTAGTTTCCGTGCTATCTGCAGCTGTGCGATCAGGCCGATTGTATTTAAGTTCCTGGTGGTGAAGCCGGCCCAAAGTGTCTGGACAAACAATGCCTGTATGTTCAAATCGATCGTCGGTGGCACACCTTCGACCTGGCGAATCAGTATCGAGGGTTTTAGTTTGATGCCTTTCATGCGTTCGAAAACATACCCGGTGCTGAAATACAAATGTCTTCTATAACGAGTACTCGATGACACGCCATCCTGCACGGTAACATTCAGCATTCTTGGAACTGAGAAGCCGACATAAAATTTGTCCCTCATGTAAAAGATGCCCATCCCAAGATTGGGTTGGGAAAAATTGCTGATCGCCTGTGTGATCCGCTGATCGACGACTTCTGTATTTAGTTTCGAATAGTCATAACGGTAGTTTACAACACCTCCCTGCATCCCGAAGGAGAGTTTGCTGTGAGTGAACACCAGGCGATAGTTTACGGAAACGTTGACCTCGGAATTCGAATTCACACCGAGTTGATCATTAAGCACCGTTAGTCCAACACCGACCTTGTCACGGAAGAGGGATGACCCGGCGTTTAATGTGTTTGTAACCGGTGCTCCCGACACACCAGCCCACTGCGCACGACTGATCACAGTTAAATTGAAAGAGTTATTGATCCCGCTGTATGCAGGATTGATCATGCCCTGGTTAAAGAGGTACTGATTGTACAGGGGATCTGTTTGAGCGTTTACCAGTAGTGGCAGTGCGATGGTGAATATCGTAATTAGCTTCTTCATCGCATGAGCTCAAAAAATCCGGTTACTTTTTTTGAAAGGCCAAGGTCGATCACATAGAAGTAAGTACCGTCGTTAAGGGCATGCGTGTCTCCGACATTGGCTGTTCCATTAAATCGCTTTAGAGGTTCATCGTTGTCGTAACCCGACGTTTCGAATACCGCGTTGCCCCAACGGTCGTAGAGATAAACAAAGTTAGAGTATTGCTCAATGAATTTGATTTTCAGGAAATCGTGAGCGCCGTCATTGTTCGGTGTTACGACGTTGAAAACTTCGATTGCGTCGCGCTCCACTTCGAGAATATGTGTCACATCCGTTGCTGGATTGTAAATACCGTTACCGGATTGTGATGCAGTAATGGTGGTTGTGCCGTAACCTACAATATTCAGCATGTTGCTGTCGACGGTTGCAACCTGTGTATTCGACGAGGTGTACGTGATCGCAAGACCCGAAGACGATGTGGCTGTGAGTGGTATTGCTGCTGCACTGATCCTGGTCGTTGTAAATTCATTAAACAAGATCTGTTGTTCTGCTTTGTTTACAGTGAACACGGCCGTAGTCGACACGGGCTGGTAGTTGGCGTTTCCTGCCTGGGTTGCAGTGATGGTAGTAGAACCCGGACTTATAACTTTAAGGGCATTGCCGGTCACGGAAGCAACGGCGGTATTCGATGACGTGTATGTGATGACCAGGTTTGCCGAGGACATCGGCGCGAGATTGATCGTACCCGCACTCAGGTCAAGAGTTGTAGCATTCAGGGTAATCGTCTGCGCTGCCTTGTTCACGGTCAGCGTTTGATCGACCGCGGCAGCAGTTGCATAGGTCGTGTTTCCAACTTGCAGTGCTGTGATTGTCGTTGTGCCGGCACCCGTAATGGTGACGACATTCCCGCTCACGGTCGCAACATTTGCGTTTGAAGAAGTAAACGTGACCGGCAGTCCTGACGAAGCAGTTGCACTCAGGGTGATCGGACCTGCTCCGAATGTAACCGGCGACAGCGATCCAAAAGTTATTGATTGCGGCAGTAGTGTCAGCATGTCGAGGGCCGCCGACCACAGGCCATTGCTTAGTCCTGAACTTGCAAGCATTCTTGTCCCGCTTATTGCCAGTGCATAGGCCAATTGTGTAGGGAGGTTGCCGTTAATATTCCTCCAGGTGTCCCCACCGTCGACGCTAAGGTGTATTCCATTGCCGGAAACTGCAAATATTTTCCCGTCCTGTGCAAGCACTTCAAACAACTGGCCGCCTGGGATCGTTTTTTTACTCCACGTCGATCCGTTATCAGGCGAAATGTAAAGACCACCTGCGTAACTGGCCGCGTAAATCAAGCCAGCATCCTGGTGTAAACGAACAATGTTCTCGGTTGGCAGACTTTGGGTCCAGTTTGTCCCATTGTTTTGAGTCGAAAAAATGCCGGCATCCAAAGTCCCGACAAACAAGGTAGACCCATTTGTGGCCATTGATGAAATTCTTTTGCTCGAAAGTGTATTTGTAATGTTCGACCATGTGTTGCCGTCGTTTGTTGTTAAAAAGACTTTCGCAGTTCCGGTGGTCGACAGATTCGTAGTACTGGCGTAAATGTTACTCCCGATAGATTCAAAACATGTGATCTGCTCGCTGTTAGCGGTGCCAGTATTGATTGGCCTGTTAGACCAGGTTGCTCCACCGTCCGGAGAGATGAAAACGGGAGAAATCCCCGTTCCCCAGGGATCGTTGCCCCCGATGAACAGCTTTCCATTTTTTTCATACAAACTGTTTTGATCCCCAAATGGGTATTCCAGGGAAGTTTGTAACCATGTTGCCCCATTATCTGACGAGGTAAAAACACCATCGTTGCTTGCTGCCCATGTTTGAGCACCGTCCACCAGGATGGTCGTTACAGAAGTACTTGTAAGACCTGTATTTGTCCGTGACCAGGTTGCGCCGTTGTCGGATGTAACGTAAACTGCGCCAGGGTGGACGGTCGCAAATATCCTGGGGCCGAATTGAAAAAAGGGATTTCGGCCACCAACATCATAAGCCAGGGAAGGTAGCCCTGAAACAGGCGACCGCCATGTGTTTCCACCATCGTCGGATATTCTTATTCCATGGTCGAAGGTTGATGCGTAGATCGATGAGCCGATTGTGAGAAGATAAACCGAACCCACAGAGCTAAGTGTGGTAACAAAATTCCAGTTTGCACCATTGTCGTTTGTCTTGTAGATCGCACCGAGTGCTGTCGACATAAACACTTCGGTGCCAAGTGAGGTGATAGATGACACCGAGAAATTTGGAAGCCCGTTCTTTATCTCGGTCCACGTGGCCCCATTGTCCGTGCTCAGGAACGGTGTTCCGGAATTCCATGTACCTGCATAAATATTCGAACCGCTAACGTGTAGGCATTCAATCGACAGGTTTGTCAATCCAGTGTTTGACGGTGTCCAGGTTACTCCGCTGTCGTTTGAAAAATAAAATCCCTTATCATTAATGCCTGCGAGCAGCGTTGTACCCTTTACAAGTAATGCACGAATGCTGCCCGGGAGTGTTGTGGTGGGAGACCAGGTTTCTCCACTATCGTCGCTGTAATACAGGCGGTCGAAAGTGGCAACAAATACGCGTGCGCCGATTGAAACGCAATTGACCAAATTGACATTCGGAATTCCTGCACTAACCTTCGTCCATGTTACGCCATTGTCGGTGGACCTGAAAACTCCTCCCAGGTTTGAAGCGAGAAAGAGGGTACTGCCAACCGAGGTAAATTGGCTTACCGAGCCTCCATAAATACCGTTCGTTTCCTGCTTCCATTGCGCAGACGTATGCAGGCAGGTGCAAAATGCAACGATAAAGATTACAAGAGAATAAAACAGTGACGGGATCCTGGTCACAAACGCGGGGTGATTAAAGCCTTACCAAATTTAAAAAAAACTATTCAACCCTCTCCACCTTCACATAATACACACCATTGAAGGCATAAATTCCATCCGGCTTTTCTTTCGCCGGATCTTCTTCACTATCAAAGTTCGCTGTCGTGGTCAGTTCGAGCAATCTTAATTTTCCATCATTGAGATTTTTCATGGCCAGTTCCACATCGCTTCCATACTCCGTCGAATTCTCTCCATCACCTGCACCAACATGTTCTTTATAATGTGGAGTGAATTCAAAAATTTTTACGATCTTATCCTTAACCAACCCGTACCAGGCAATCTCCAGTTTTTCGATCGGGTGATCAATGTCTACGACGTCATAGGTATCATACCCTAACTCAACCACAGACATACTTCCCACAACCAGTGGTTCAGTGATCATCAGGCCATCGCTGTTAGGCTTCCCCGTCCACGTAGGCAATTCGCATTGTGCTATATGAACAACATTATCGCCCCTGTGCTCGAATACCAAAATGGCAGGATGAAGGACTGTATATTCTTGTTCGGCTCCCATGTTGTCACTATGCGTTATGGTTTCTTGCGTAACGATCACGGCAGCCACCAGTGGCCTCGGATTGCTAAGGTTGTCTGCATCCAGGAAATTTTCGATATACATCACCGATTTAAGATCGCCGGCGATCATTGCCATGTTCCACACAGTCGAATCGTCAAGGTTCTCGATGTCGCCGCGACTCTCGACATCCATTGGGCACTGCGACAACAGTTCTTTAACGTATTCTTCGTCGGGAGATGACGGTTCGTTAATAACCGGGTCGGGTTCCGTTTCAGCATTCGAAGTCACCGACGGGGTAGTTGCAAGCGTAGCATCCGAAGACGTTGTGGCCGACGTGCTGTCAGCATCTGAAGCGGACTTCTCGCCTGTTGAGCACGCGCAAAGACAAACGAGGACCAGGGCACTGATTTTTTTCATGGGAGGGGGCTTTGGGCGATTTGAATTTAAGCAAAAGAAACGTCGAATGCGCCCAGGTGTAAAATCCTGTCATCGCAGCCAGTTCCTGTAACTATTCCTTCCCACGCGAGTTACCTTCACGAAACCGAACCTGTTAACTATGATACTTCATCATCTCCGCGTGAGCTGGCGTAACCTTAGAAGAAACCCGGCATATTCAATTCTTAACATTGGGGGACTCGCCATGGGCCTGGTGGTCGCTATGGTCGTTGGTCTTTGGGTTGCCGATGAATTCTCTTACAACAAGTCATTCAGCAACTACAATCGCATAGCACAGTTGATGGTTCGTGGAACCAATAGCTGGGGGGTGTATGTGCAATGGGCGATGTCGCCGCCTTACGCTCCGGAGCTTCGAAAGCAATACGGTGAAGACTTCGAGCACATGTTCATGTCGTCGCAACCTTGGAGCCATGTGCTTGCAACACCCACGACGTCGGTTGTAAAAATTGGATATTTTACAGAGCCCGGTTTTGCGGAAATGCTGAGCCTGGAGATGATCGAGGGCGATCGTAACGCTTTGTTGCATCCAACTTCAGTGTTGCTTTCGCAATCAGCTGCCCGCGCATTGTTCGGAAGCGAAACTGCACTTGGAAAATCACTCCGCCTCGACGATCGAACTGACGTTGCTGTTGGCGGCGTTTACAAGGATATTCCCGTGAACACGGATTTTGCGGACCTGCAATTTCTCGGAACATGGGAGCTTTACACAAGCATTAACCGAAACTGGATCCGGTTGGACGACTGGCGTCAAAATGGCTTTCTCGCTTTCGCGGAAATCAAGGAAGGTCGTGACTTCGCAGGTGTGTCACAAAAAATTAAAGATGTCAAGCTGCTGCATTCAGATGCTGTGGAAGCGATGAATCACCCGCAGTTCTTTCTTCATCCAATGAGCAAGTGGCGATTGTATTCTGACCTGGAGGGTGATACGGAAACTGGCAGGATCAAGCTGGTGTGGATGTTTGGAACAATTGGAATGTTTGTGTTGATACTCGCGTGTATCAACTTTATGAATCTTGCGACTGCACGATCGGAGAAGAGGATGAAAGAAGTGGGCATTCGTAAGGCGGCCGGTTCGGGAAGATTTCAATTGGTCCTTCAATTTTTTACCGAGTCGGTATTGATCTCATTCATCTCATTCCTGGTAGCGATCGTTACCGCATTCATTTTACTTCCCCTGTTTAATCAAATGGCGGAAAAGCAAATGAAAATTCCTTTTTCAGAACCCGTGTTTTGGATTATATGTTTAGCGTTTACAGTTCTTACCGGGATCCTCGCTGGAAGTTATCCCGCACTTTATTTATCATCGTTTAGGCCGGGACTGGTTCTTAAAGGAAGATCAACAACGGGTGGGAGCGGTGTGCTCCGGAAGGTATTGTTAGTTGTTCAGTTTTCGGTGTCGATATCTCTTATTATTGGTGTGTCCGTCGTATTCCGACAGATAGAAACCGGCAAGAAACAATCACTTGGTTTCGATCCGGAAGGGTTGTTGTGGGTGAACACACGAACCGAAGCAATCCACAAGCACATCGATGCAGTTCGTAACGAACTTATAACGTCGGGAAAAGTTTCGGACGTGGCGGAAGCCAATGAACCGGTAACAAGATTCAATGCAGTGGTGACAGGCTTCGATTGGACAGGCACCGGTCCCAACAACGACATTGGTTTCCGTTGTGTGTGGGCATCTCCCGAGAATGGAAAGGCGATAGGTTGGACAATTCTTGAAGGTCGCGATTTTAACAGGGCAAATATTACCGATACCTCTTCCATGATCCTGAACGAAGCGGCGGCGACCAAAATGGAGCTTAAGGATCCGGTTGGGACATTGGTTAAGATGACCATGTTTGATGAGGTCAGGACTTATAAAGTAGTAGGGGTCGTGAAAGACTTGTTGATGGAATCTCCATATGCTCCAGTCCGTCCAACGATCTATATGGTCGATAACTCGGCTCACAATGTTGTGAACATTCGAATCAATAAGGGCACGAGTCTTGAGGAAGGAATTGCAGAAGCGCAAAAGGTGTTTTCGCAATACGATCCTTCGTCGCCGTTTACATTCGAGGTGGCAGATGTCGCTTACCAAAAGAAATATGGTGAGGAAGAGCGCATTGGAAAACTTGCGGCGACGTTTGCAGGACTTGCCATCTTCATAAGCATGCTCGGGATGCTTGGACTGGCTTCTTTTGTAGCAGAGCGTCGTTCGAAAGAAATTGCCATACGCAAAGTGTTGGGTGCAACAATACCGGAGATATGGCAAATGTTGTCTAAAGATTTTGTAATCCTCGTGCTGATCTCTTGCGTTGTGGCAATTCCTCTTTCGTGGTACTACATGCACGACTGGCTGCAGCAATTTGAAATACAAACGGAGCTCAGTTGGTGGGTCTTCGCTTCGGCCGGAGCGCTTACGCTGGTTATTACGTTGATCACCGTAAGCTACCGTACCTTAACAGCCGCTACAGTTAACCCCGTGAATTCGCTAGGCAGTGAATAGCACTACTTTGCCAATGTGCTCACCTGTTTCGAGCAGTTTGTGAGCATCCGCCGCATTTGCCAGCGGAAAGGTTTTATAAACTATAGGTTTGATCTGGCCTGACGCCAGTAATGGCCAGATATGTTTTTCAAGATTAGACGCAATCGCCGCTTTAAATGCCGTATCGCGCGGGCGCAGTGTCGAAGCTGTGATCGTTAATCTCTTTCGAAGCACTTTCGACAACCGGATCTTTGCCTCATCACCACCCTGGAAATTGATGATCGAAAGACGGCCATCGTCTGCAAGCGAGTCAATGTTTTGTTGCGTGTAATCGCCACCAATCATGTCGAGAATCACGTTAACACCCTTGTCGTTCGTAAGCGCCAGTATCCTTTCCTTAAAGTTCTCTGTCTTGTAATTGATCGCTTTCGTCGCACCTATCGATTCGCAGAATTTTACTTTTTCATCGGTGCCTGCCGTCGCGTACACTTCACAGCCCCACGCTCTCGTCATCTGGATCGCCGCCACACCAATGCCACTCGTGCCGCCATGAACAAGAAACGATTCTCCTTTCTGAATTTTACAACGATCAAAAATGTTTGTCCAAACCGTGAAATATGTTTCAGGTAACGACGCCGCTTCAGCTGCAGTTAGTTTTCCCGGTATCGGCAAACACTGGCCTTCCGCTACCGTAACATATTCCGCGTAACCTCCGCCCGCAAGCAACGCACAAACTTTGTCGCCCTTCCGAAATCTCGTCCCACCTTCAATAATTTCTCCCGCAACTTCCAGGCCTGGTATGTCCTGCGGTGCACCCTTCGGCGCCGGGTAGTTTCCCTTTCGCTGCGCAATGTCGGGACGATTAACACCCGCCGCTTCTACCTTGATCAGTACTTCTCCTGCTTGTGGAGCCGGTACAGGGCGATCCTCAAGCTTCAAAACCTCGGCACCGCCCGGTTGCGTGATAACGATCGCTTTCATGACACTGTAGAGAAACGTTCGAGCGCCGCCACCAGTAATTCGAGCTTGATCGGTTTGCTGATGTAATCATCCATACCGGCTTCGATACATTCTTCGCGATCGCCTTGCATGGCGTTGGCGGTTATCGCAACGATGTATGGTTGCTTGCCACCCGATTTCCGAATGATGCGCGTCGCTTCGAGCCCATCCATTTCGGGCATCGCTACGTCCATTAATATCAGGTCGTAACTGTTCCGGTCGATCTCTTCCAAAACTTCTCTCCCGTTCGATACGATCTTCGGTTCGTAGCCGAGCTTAGCCAACACACGTTCCGTCAACGTCTGGTTAATGAAGTTGTCTTCTGCGATCAATATCCGCAACGGATGTTTCTTCGCAAAATCGGATGACAATAACGCCTTGTGCTGCGGCTCTTCCTCAACAGGCTTACCTTGTTTTCGAAGCTCAGCAAGTATCACCTTGCACAGCGCGTTCTGTTTAACGGGCTTCGTAAGAACCGCCGAAAACATCTCAGACATTCTCTTACCTCTCTCATCGCCGATCGAACTCAGCAAGATCACCGGCAACCCGAGGTTCATGTTCTTGATCTCATTCGTCAACTGCGAGCCATCCATCTCAGGCATGTTCATGTCGGTAATGACCAGGTCGAAACTGATATTGCTTGATAGTATCGCGAGCGCCTCCTTCGCGGAGTTAGCCATCACCGGCGCAAGCTTCCACGCTTCGAGTTGAGCCTTCAGTATGTTTCGATTCGTCGAGTTGTCGTCAACCACCAGGATCTTCCGGCCCTCGAGCCCCGACATGTTACAGGTCATGTATGTCGGTATCGATGCGATACTCACCTGCGACTTGATCTTGAACCGGAATATTGTCCCCTTACCAACCACACTGTCGACGGAGATCTCTCCGCCCATCAGTTCAACTAGCTTCTGGCTGATCGCCAACCCAAGTCCCGTGCCACCGTATTTCCTTGTCGTGGAGGAATCGACCTGCGAGAATGCCTTGAACAGTCTCGACATCTTATCGGCCGGGATACCAATACCCGTATCTCGCACTTCGAATCCCAACTCGAGCTGATCACGATCCTTGCGGATCAGGTACACGTGAATAAATATCTCTCCCTGCTGCGTAAACTTCAGCGCATTACCAACGAGGTTCATCAACACCTGTCGCAAACGCAGACTGTCGCCCACCACTTGCGAAGGAACATCGTAGTCGAGCTGATAGATCAGGTCAAGTCCCTGGCCCGAAGCCTTGGTTGCAAATACGTCGAGCACTTCTTCGATACAACCACGCAGGTCGAAGTCGCGATACTCGAGTTCCATTTTTCCCGACTCGATCTTCGAGAAGTCGAGGATATCGTTGATCACTCCAAGCAGGCTTTCGCCGCTGTTGCGAATAGTTTCTGTGTAGTCCGACTGTTCTTTTGTGAGCTCGGTCTCCGCGAGCAATGAAGCCATGCCGATCACCCCGTTCATAGGTGTGCGTATCTCGTGACTCATCGTTGCAAGGAACACGCTCTTTGCACGGTTGGCATGTTCGGCTTCTTCGCGGGCCTTACGCTCTTTCTCCATCGCTACGTCCAACAACTCGGTTCTCTCACGAACCTGCCGCTCCAGCTCACCCTTTTGTTTTTCGATCATGTTGATTCGAAGCCTGAGGAATATGAATAGCACTCCCGCGATCGAAGTCACCGAAATCATCCGGAACCACCACGTCTTCCAGAACGGCGGATGAATCCTCAGCGTGATGGCAATCCTTCGATCACTCCAGTTGCCTTCGTTGTTCAAACCTCCCACACGAAACACGTAGGTGCCCGGATCGAGATTGGTATATGTCGCTGTGCGCTTAGTTCCGATGTAGTTCCACTGGTTGTCGAAGTTGTCGAGGAGATATGCGTACTTTCTTTTTTCCTGGTCTGTCGTATAATTCAACGACGCGAATTCGAATGAGATCACCGACTGTGTATAGTCGAGATCGATCTCGGTGGTTTCTGTAATGCTTTTCGTAAGCGGCGATGATTCGCCTATTGCTACTTTTTGATTGAAGATCTCGAAGCTCGTAAGTACCAGCGGCGGCTCGAATTGCTTTTGCTCGATCTCACCCGGAATAAACGTATTGAAACCATTCACACCACCAGCATACATGCGGCCCGACTTTGTCTTGCATACCGACTTCTTGAATTCAAAGCCCTGGAGTCCGTCGTTGATCCCGTAGTTCCTGAATTTTTTTCCTGCCGGCGTAAACTGGGACAGGCCATTGAACGTACTCAGCCAGAGATTTCCCTGGGAGTCTTCCATGATGCCCACCACGGTATTGTTCGGAAGACCATCCTTAGTGTAGTAGTTTGTGAACTGCTTTGTCTTTTTGTCGAAGTGCGAAAGACCGATCGAAGTCCCTATCCACAAACTACCCTTCGAATCTTCGAAGATGCAGAGGATGCCATCGTTGCTGATGCTGTTCCTGGCGGGATCGTGAACGTAATGCGTGAAAGTATTGGTCTCGCGATCGAACATGTCCATTCCCCCACCACTCGTGCCCACCCAAATTGTTCCTTCGGAGTCTTCCATCACCACATTAATGGTGTTGTTGTTGATGCTTGCCGGGTTCAGCGGATCGCGGCTGTATGTTATGAACTTATCTGTTTTTTTGTCGTAACGCTGAACGCCTTCGCTATACGTACCTATCCAGATGTTGTCCTGGCTGTCGTTGAAGATCGTCCAGATGTTGGGGCTCCTTAACCCCGCCTTGTTCGAAGGATGATAGGAATGATGCTTGTAGGTGTTCTTCTTTGGATTGAACACTGTGATGCCATTGCCCCACGTACCTATCCAAAGATTACCCTCGTGGTCTTCCTCGATCGTGAGCACGTAGTTGCCACAAATGCTATTGGGATTACCCGGTTGATTCATGAAGTGTTTGAATTCGCCCGTCGCCGGATCGAACAGGTTCATACCACCACCATCTGTGCCAACCCATATACGCTCGGATGAATCCTCGAAAATGCAAAGTACCTTGTTGTTGCTTAGACTGGTGGGAGAGGAGGTATGCCTGTAATGTATAAACTTGTTGACTGCATCGCGGTTCACGAAATTGATCCCGGAGTTGAACGTTCCAACCCACATGTTTCCCTTTGCGTCGCATGCGATCGTCCACACCGAGTTGTCACTCAGGCTTGTGTCGTCGATGTCGTCGTGGAAGTAATTGACCCACGTGTCTTTCACCGGGTCGATGATAGTGATACCACCGTTCTCCATGCCCGCCCATACATTTCCGCGGTCGTCTATTTCAAGCGTACGAACCAACGGCCATGCGTCTTTCCCCTGGAAGCGCTTGAACTGTCGCGTTGTTCGGTCGAACATATTCACACCGTTGTAAGTACCGATCCACAACCGCTTCTTACTGTCTTCTTTCAGGCTCCAGACACGATTATGCGAGATCGAACCCGGGTTGGTTTCATCATTGCGGAAATGCGTGAAGGTTTTCTTATCGCCATTCATCAGGTCGAGTCCACCGAAGTCTGTCGCAACCCAGAAGTTATGTTCACTGTCTTCGAGTATCTCCTTCACACGGTCGTCGGCAAGACTTCCCGACAATGCATCGTCGTGATTGTAATATGTGAAGATGCCGGTCTTTGGATCCAGGCGGTTCATACCACCACCTTCTGTTCCGAGCCAAAGTATTCCACTGCTGTCCATGAACAAACAGTTGATGTAACTTTCAGACACACCGCTGTCGGATTGAGGATAGTGTGTGAATATTTCTGTTGAAGGATCGAAATGATCGAGGCCACCTCCGCCTGTTGCAACCCAGATGCCGCCATCGGCATCCTCAACAAGGTCCATCACGATGTTGTTGGCGAGCGTCTTCGGATTTTCGGGATCGTTCTTGTAGGATGTAAAGTTGTAGCCGTCGTACTTGTTCAGGCCGTCGCGTGTTCCAAACCACATGAAGCCCTTGCGATCCTGCATGGTGGTAATGACGTTGCCATGCGAAAGACCATCCTTCGTTCCGATGTGATTGAATTTAACATTTCCTGTCTGGGCAGCGGATGTAAGAGCTTGTACACCTATCCACCCCAGCAACAGGAGGGAGCGTAGTTTCATTGTTGCGACGACGAGTCCTTTTTCATGCTGTTCAACTCCGCTTCAAGCGATTTCCAAACGGCTTCTCCAAGGTTATCGAGTATCGCGGCGTCAGCCAGCAAAGCTTTATCTGTAGGGTCTATGGAATTACGCATCGTGTTCCTCACCTTGTCAACGATGTGAGTCAGGTCAGCATCGTTCAGCATCGAGATAGCAGTGTAAACTTTATGACAAGTCTTGAGGAATGCTTGCGGGTCGTTCTGTTTGATCGCAGTGGTAAGCGATTGCCTCAACTCTGCGAGGTTTTCCATGAGCAACTGAACGAGCTCCGTCTTGAACACCGGGTCACCATCGGTATGCAGATCGAAGTCGATCTTCAACGGACGGAGGCTGGAGGCAGCAGCCGGAGTACTGTTATTGTTGTTACTGCCGGGCAAGCCGCCAGCGTATGTATTAATTTTCTCCAACAGCTCTTCGTGACGGAACGGTTTGTTCATGAAGTCGGTCATCCCGAATTCCGCGGCCTTTCGCTTCGAGTCGATCGTATAAGAAGCCGAAAAAACGATGATGGGAATGTTCTTGAAGTAAGGGTCTTCCATTGCCCGGATCCTGGAGGTGCACTCGTAGCCGTCCATTTCGGGCATGTGCAGGTCCATCATGATCATCTGGTACTTTTTCGAGGCAACAAAGTCCAGGGCTTCCTTGCCATTTGTTGCAATAGTTACTCCCACGTTCCACTTGCGCAGGAAAGTGGTGGCAACGAGCCTGTTGATCTCGTCGTCGTCAACTAAAAGGATATTCAGGTCACTCATTGGGGCCTCGTAGCAGTTAGCGAAGGGCTCGAAAAAGTTAAAAATACAAACGATTTCTGTAAAACAGTTTTCGTTTTTGTACATTTGACCATATCAGTTTTGATACGATATGGCCGAAATTCTTACACGCGATCACCTGTACCTGGAGGTATCGGATCGCATCGAAACCCTCATTGAAAAAAAGGCTCTCAAAGTAGGCGATAAGCTTCTTTCCGTACGCGCGTTAAGCAAAGAGCAGGGCATTAGCCTCAGCACGGCCTTCCAGGCATATTATCACCTCGAAAGCAAGGGTCTGATCGAGGCACGTCCGCAGTCGGGCTACTACGTCAGGTATTCGCCGCAGCATACCCTCAACATTCCCAAAGTTGCAAAGCCGTTGGACGAGGTATTGCCGGTGAGCATCGACGATATGATCGCCAGCGTGTACAAGGATCTTAGATCCGACAAGCTCATCAACTTTTCGTTGGGAGCACCGTCGCACGAACTGCTTCCTGCTGCGAAGCTCAACAAAGCCGTCGTACAGGCACTGCGTAAATCTAAAGACAGTTGTCTGAGTTATGAGCACGTGCAGGGTAACGTCGACCTCAGGAAACAAATAGCAATACAATCATTCAACTGGGGTGGTGCGATCAGCGAAGACGACGTGGTGATAACTGCCGGTTGCATGGAGGCATTGTCGTTGAGCCTGAAGGCTATCACAAAAGCAGGCGACGCGGTAGCGATCGAAAGCCCGACCTACTTCGCAATCTTCCAGGTGATGGAGAGCCTCGGATTAAAAGTTGTTGAGATACCGACCGATCCTGAAACGGGTGTCGATCTCGATTGCCTCGAGAAATCAATTACACGCTTCGACATCAAAGCGTGCTTGTTCGTTTGCAACTTCAACAATCCAATGGGCAGTTGTTTGCCCGAAGAGAAAAAGAAGCGTTTGGTCAACATGCTTTCGAAGCACGACATTCCTTTGATAGAAGATGACATTTACGGAGAACTGTATTTCGGAAAGACGCGTCCGCACACGTGCAAGACATACGACAAGAAAGGGTTGGTTATACAATGCGGTTCATTCAGCAAGTCGTTGGCTCCCGGCTATCGCATCGGCTGGACGATACCAGGAAAATTTAAAGAAAAGGTCATCCGCGTGAAACGAATGAACAACGTGTCGACGAACACGCTCGCTCAAAGTGCAATTGCGCAATTTTTGGAAAACGGTCGCTATGAGTTACACCTGCGCCACCTGAGGAAAGCATTGCACACGAATTGCATGCGATACACCCAGGCGATAACAAACTACTTTCCGGAAGAAACCCGGGTAACGAGACCACAGGGAGGATTTGCGCTATGGCTCGAACTCAACAAGAAAGCCGACGGTTATAAGATACACAAGCAGGCCCTGAAGCTGAATATTGGCGTCGCGCCGGGACAAATTTTCTCCCTGCAGGGTCAGTTTTCCAATTGTTTCAGGATCAGTTTCGGACTGCCGTGGAATGAGAAGGTTGAAGGCGGGCTGAAACAACTTGGAGATTTGGTAAGAGCTATTCGCTGAACGCTTCTTATATTTGACTTACATTAAAAAATAAATTTATGGCATTTACACTACCGGCTCTTCCTTATGCATTCAATGCATTGGAGCCACACATCGATGCAAAGACCATGGAAATTCACCATGGCAAACACCATAACGCGTACGTAACCAATCTCAACAATGCTGTCGCGGGAAAGCCGGAGGAGAATTTGAGTATCGAAGAGATCTGTAAGAACATTTCGAAATATCCTGCACCCGTTCGTAACAACGGTGGCGGTCATTACAACCACAGTTTGTTCTGGACCATCCTGAAAAAGAATGATGGCAAAGGGCCGACTGGCGCACTGGCAGATGCGATCAACGGCGCGTTTGGAAACTTCGGAGAGTTTCAGACAAAGTTTGGCGCTGCTGCTACCGGCCGTTTCGGCTCGGGATGGGCATGGTTGATCAAAGATGCTTCGGGTAAATTGGCTATCACTTCAACTCCGAACCAGGACAATCCATTGATGGATGTTGCTGAAGCGAAAGGCACACCGATCCTTGGACTGGATGTGTGGGAACATGCATACTATCTGAATTATCAGAACCGTCGCCCGGATTATGTTACAGCATTCTGGAATGTTGTTAACTGGGACGAGGTAGCGAAGAGGTTTGCTGCAAAGTAATCAAGCCTTTTTCTCCGCAATAAGCTTTTGAAGGGCCAGGTATTCGTCGCGAAGCCTGGCCGCTTCTACGAACTCCAATTCCTTCGCGGCCTTTTCCATCGCCCTCTTCGTGGTTTCCATCAACTTGGTGAGATCGTCCTTGCTCATGTAGGCGGTCACAGGATCTGCAGCAAGCGACTTCTCTTCGTCTTCAATATAGTACCGTTTCGGGGCTTTCTTGGAGTCGGCAACTTTTGTCTGCTTGAATATCTCCTGCTTCGAACGAATGATCGTCTTCGGGGTAATCCCGTGGGCTTCGTTATAGTCTTGCTGTATCTTTCTCCTGCGATCAGTTTCGTCGATCGCTTGTTGCATCGACTCGGTGATAGAATCGGCGTACATGATCACTCGCCCGTTCACGTTTCGCGCTGCACGGCCAATCGTTTGAACCAATGATCGCTGGTTTCTGAGAAATCCTTCCTTGTCTGCATCGAGTATAGCCACCAAAGAAACTTCCGGAAGGTCGAGGCCCTCGCGGAGAAGATTCACACCCACAAGAACATCGAAAACACCGAGACGTAACTCGCGAAGAATTTCCACGCGATCGAGCGTATCGACCTCGGAGTGAATGTAACGACACTTGACAGACGCGCGCTCCATGAACTTCGTAAGCTCTTCGGCCATACGTTTGGTAAGTGTTGTAACGAGCACACGCTCTTTCTTCTTCACACGTTCATCAATCTCTTCGAGCAGATCGTCGATCTGGTTCTTGCTTGGACGTACATCGATCTGCGGATCGAGCAACCCGGTTGGACGGATCAATTGTTCAACAACAACCCCTTCTGATTTTCGAAGCTCGTATTCACCCGGGGTTGCGCTTACGTACACCACCTGGTTGAGTATCGCTTCGAATTCGTTGAAAGTCAATGGGCGATTATCCAGCGCCGAAGGAAGCCGGAAACCATAGTCTACGAGGTTTACTTTGCGTGAACGGTCACCACCCCACATCGCGCGGATCTGGGGAATCGTAACGTGACTTTCGTCGACAACCAATAAGTAATCATTAGGAAAATAATCAAGCAGGCAGAACGGTCGCTTCCCTGGAGCGCGACGGTCGAAGTAGCGCGAATAGTTTTCGATACCACTGCAATAGCCCAGCTCGCGCATCATCTCCATGTCGAACTCGGTGCGTTCTTTTAATCTTTTCGACTCCAGGAATTTTCTTTCGCTGTCGAACATCGTGAGTTGTGCCATGAGGTCGTCCTGGATCTCCCGGATGGCTACGTTCATCAACTCTTTGCCGGTAACAAAGAGGTTGGCGGGGAAGATAGTGATGCCCTTTTCGTCGGCGATCTTTTTACCGCTTACGGGATCGATGCGGTGGATCTGTTCGATCTCATCGCCGAAGAAATAGATCCGTACCGCGTAGTCGGCATAAGCGAGAAAGATATCGACAGTATCGCCTTTAACACGGAACGATCCGCGTTTGAACTCAGCTTCCGTTCTCCTGTATAGGATATCAACAAGGGCAAAGAGAAGACGATTGCGTGCAATCACTTCACCAACATTTAATACAATCCTGTTCTTGCCGAACTCTTCGGGGTTTCCAATACCATAGATGCACGACACGGATGCGATCACGATCACATCCCGACGGCCGGTCAGCAGGGAAGAGGTAGCACTAAGTCGCAGCTTCTCGATCTCTTCGTTGATCGAAAGATCTTTTTCGATGTAGAGATTGGAAGTTGGAATGTATGCTTCGGGCTGATAGTAGTCGTAGTATGAAATAAAGTATTCAACAGCATTCTCAGGAAAGAACTGTTTGAATTCACCATAAAGTTGAGCTGCAAGAGTTTTGTTGTGACAAAGAACGATCGTCGGGCGGTTCACGCGGGCAACGACGTTCGCCATCGTAAAGGTTTTTCCGGAGCCGGTAACACCCAACAGGGTTTGGTGGGGTTCACCAGACTCCAGCCCGGCAACCAGTTGATTGATCGCAGTCGGCTGATCGCCCGTGGGTTCGAATTCACTCGAGAGTTTGAAGTCCATCCTAAAAGGTAAAAATTTAATGCAAGGTCTTTCTGCCTGCTGTCAACGTTATGTCAACTGTGTGACAAACGCCGGAATTTCAGGGATTATTTTTTAGTTCGCGCGGCTTTTCCGGCGCTGAACATAATGCCGCCGGTTAGAACCCATCCTTGTGTTCTCGATTCCCGTGCGATCCCGGAGGTCTTTGTGTGGATCCAATCGTTGAGGTCGTTATAGTGTGTCCAGTTTAAGAAAATGACCTGCCGTTTCCACACCCGAAATTCCATATTTGCTCCTACCAGGGCGGAGCCAACAACCTTATCTACGGTAAAGTCGGCAGTGTAAAGCCCTCTGCCGAGCCATTCTTTTTGTTTCGTGTTGGGCGAACTTGCGGAGACACCGGCTTCGAGCCCGACCTGTATGCCTTCACCCATTCTCTGGTTAATAAAATTTACTGGCTGAAATCCGACCTTAAACGGAACGGACCAAAATGGAAGCACAAGGTCATATCGGGGATAAGAGTCATTTTGAGCTCCATTTCGTTGAGTATACTCCAAGCCTGTTTTAAAATAGAAGTATGGCGATGCCTCGAACTTAATAGGGACAGATACCGAAAATCCCGGTGCAGAGTAAACTCCTCCTTCGAATGTTGCATCGGTACCTCGGTAGAGATTGCGGGTTATGCCACCGGAGATCCCGACGTAAAATGGTGGAAGCTTAAGGAGCGCGGAATCAGGATATTGATATCCGCAATATTGAGCACTGACTGGAATTGAAATGAATAATATTGCTACTAGTATGATCGATCTCAGTTGTTCCATATTGCCCAGGCCTTCTCGGCCTGCACATGCAACATTTCCAATCCATTCTTGATGTTCGCTCCACGCATCTCTGCTTTTTGTAAGAACAGTGTACGTGCAGGATTATAGATCAGATCGTAAACGTAGTGTTTATTGCCGATGAGCTCGAAATCTATTGGCACCACCGCGTTATTGTTCGGCGACATGCCGAGCGGTGTTGTATTGATGATTAGATTCGAGCCGGAGATCAGCTTTCCTTTCTTCTCGAGATCTTCGTAGGTATAGTCCGCTTTTCCCTTTTCACGCGATACAGTTTCAAAAGGTATCTCGAGTTTTTCCAATGCTTCCTGTACTGCCTTCGATGAACCGCCTGTTCCGAGGATCAATGCTTTCGATCCTTTTGCATTCGGAAACCACTTCTTCATGGTGTCATGAAACGCGTCGCTGTCGGTGTTGTACCCTTTCAGAACGCCGTCGCGTATCTTGATCACATTCACAGCGCCGATCTTCTTCGCATCGTTGTCGATCTCGTTGAGGAATTTCAGCACTTGTTCCTTGTAGGGGATAGTGACGTTGAGTCCAACGAGCTCCGGATTCTCCTGGAGGAGATTAGTAAGGTCGTCTATGCTCTTGAGTGGGTATAGTTCGTAATGATAGTCGCGAAGTCCGTCGCGGAAAAATTTCTCGTCAAAATATGCTTTTGAAAAAGAGTGACTTACTGTCGAACCGATCAGTCCGAATTTTTTTTCCATTCTCTCAAGTGGTTTTAAAGATGCAGTTTAAAAAATTTTTTTCGAATTAATCCGCTTCGAAAGGCGGCGCAGTATTGTCCTTTTTGCGCTCTAAACCAAGAAAGTGAAGGAAAGTATCTCCCCTTAAGCCTAATCTTATGGTTTCTAGAGGGATAACCTCGTTGGGAGCAATATTTCCCAGGTTCACATTTGCGCCAAGCAGTTTGATAAACCATACCTGCTGGGCCTTTTGCGGCGCCTCCCAGATGATCTTCTCAAAAGGGATCTTGGTGAGGATCTCCTGTACCAATCCGGAACGAACCTCGCCCGACGAACGGAACAATCCCACATTACCACCCTCGCGCGCTTCGCCAATTACCTTCCAGGCTCCTGCATCCAACTCTTTTTGCATGAGCTCTATCCAGCGATAGGGCGGGATTATCTTGTCAGCATCCTTCGAACCAACTTCAGAAAGTACCGTTACTTGCTCCGAAAGTTTCTGGATGTAGTCGCATTTTTTGTCGTGATCGAGATCGATCGAACCGTCGGATACTTCAGCAAACGACAGGTCGTATTTGTCGAGTACCTTTCTGTAGTCGTCGAACTGATCGCGGATAATGAACGCTTCGAAGAGTGTTCCCCCGAAGTAGCAGGGGATACCCGCCTCCTTATATACTTTCAGTTTGTCTTTCAGGTTGGGGGTAACATACGAGGTGGCCCAGCCAAGTTTTACGATATCGACGTGTTCGGCGGCAATACTGACGAAGTCTTCTGTCTCACGGACACTTAGTCCTTTGTCCATGGCCATAGTAAAACCAATCTGCCTGGGCTTGGAAGTTCGCTCAGGTAAATTTTTCAGTGTGTAATTCATCAGGGGTTATCTTTTCTAAACTGATCGATGATCTTGAACAAGGCTTTTTGAGTTTCGGCCTTGGGAAAGAAATCGAATAATGCATTGTGTCCTTCGAAGTTCAAAATTAATGCATTTTCAAGATAATTAAACGCCTCTTTAAATTGACCCGCCTCGATCAGGTAGGCGGTGATCCGGTAGTACAGCTCAGATTCCTCGGGAAGCTCGTCCAAACCCTGGAGGATAATGTCGATGGCTTTTTCGTGGGCACCCTGCTCGAAGTAGATAAATGACCAGTTTAGCCAGATCTCCTTGTCGTCGGGCGTGAGGTGACATGCCTCTTCGTAGGCGCTGATGGCCGAAATGGTGTTGCCGATCTTGAACTCGGCGTGAGCGGCAGCCTTCCAGTATTCGGCATTGTGACTGTTGAGCTTGATGGCCTTGTTGAAGAAATGCAGGGCCTGGTACCACTTTTCCTGTTTCTCCATACAGTTGCCCGCCCCGAACCATGCCTCGTCATACAGCGGATCGAGCTTGGTGGACTTCTGGTAATATTTCAGGCCGAGGTCGTAGTGCTCGAGATTTTCGTACGCGGCACCGATGCTGCAATAAACCTCGGGGCTCGGGCCTTCTATTTCAATTGTCTTTTTGAACGAATCCAGCGCTTTAGTGAATTGTTCCAGGTTCATGTACGTGTTGCCCATGTTGAAATGAGCAGACGCAAAATTCTCGTCGATGGCAAGCGCATATTCATACGCTTCAATTGCTTCGTCGTATTTCTCGAGCTTGTTGCAAACAATTCCGAGGTTATACCATGCAGCGCTTGAGTACGGATCTTCGTCGATGAACTTTTTATAATATGCAAGACTGCTTTCGAGTTGTCCAATCACATCGAGACAAAACGCGAGCTCATACAATGCACCTTCGTGACTGATATTAAACTCGATTGATTTCTTGTATGCATCGATCGCTTTGTCATAATCTTCGACACTCTGGTGAGCGAGACCGATGTTGTAATGAAGTTCGTCCTGGCCTTCTTCTGCAAATGCAAGAGCTTCTTCGTATGTCGCGATAGCTTCCTGGTGTTTGCCCATGAGCGAGAGAACAGATCCGATCGAAAGAAAAATTTCGATGTCGTTTGGATTCAATGTTCGGGCGCGCTCGAGAAGTTCCAGCGACTGATCGTATTCTTCGAGATTGGAAAGGATCTGTGCTTTGAGTGGTATCAGTTCTGAAGAGAACGGATACTGATCGATGGCCTGATTTACTGCTGCCAGCGCTTTCTTATGTTTATTGCGATCCAGGTAATAGTCGATGATCGTCTCGTAGGCTTCCAGGTTAAAAAACTCGTTGGAATTTTTTTTGAGGCTTTCTTCGAATTTCTTGATCAACTCCTCCTCTTCCTCTCTCTTTCTGAAGTGCTGAGCCATTTGTTAAGGGTTTGCCTAAGTTAGAAAAGTGAATTCTAAAAGTAAAATAATTTCTATTTGTTTGTATTTTTTGTTTTGAAGTCCTCGCAACACCAGTCAAGCGTATTTTCTAACGTTTGAAATTCCATGCCAAGAACTTCTTTTGCCTTACTGTTTTCAAACAGAACGTCTTCGCGCAGAAGTCGAACAGACTGACGAGTGATAACGGGCTCACCACCAGTTATGACAGCACGTAATTCTTCGAGTTGCGCTGCAGCCTTTGCAAGTGCCGGCGGGATGTGAAATCCCGGCGCCCTTTTCTTAAACCTGTCTGCTATAAGTTGGAAAACTTTTTTTACGGGAACGCTTCCTGCGCTTGCGATGAATCTATCGCCGTTGAAATTGCCTTTCAAAAGTCTTGTCACTATCTCTGCAACATCCCGGGCGTCGACATAGTTCAAATTAAAATTTGAATAGAATTGTCGCTGACGCCACACGTAGCCCAACAATCGGGAGCTACTCCTCGTTCCATCACCCGCTGAAAGCACCACCGAAGGGTTCACAATTGAAACATTCAGCCCTTCCTCCTGCCCACGATAAACTTCGAGCTCGGAAAGATATTTCGACTTGGAATAGTCCGATGTTACCCGGTCAGATTCCCAACGACTGTTTTCATTAATCTTTTTTGTATCGCGCGGCTGGCCAAAGGCCGCAACGGAGCTTATGTGAACCAGCTTGGGGATCTTGTTCGCCAGGCAGGCATTCACCACATTTTGTGTGCCCTGTACGTTGATGTTGTGAAGCTGATCTTTCCGGCGTGGATTGAACGACACAAAACCCGCTGCGTGAACAACCGCGTCGGCACCTTCAAGCGCCTTCATAAGGCCGGCCATATCGAGGATGTCTGCTTCGGCGATTTCGGTAGAGTTTTTGAAAGGCGTGAGCAAGCCCGTATTGGTCGCAGAACGGATCACGCTTCGCGTCTTAATATTATTGTTCGACAGCGTCCGCACGATCTCACTCCCTACCACACCACTGGCGCCAGTAACAGCAACGGTCATCTTCAACTAAAGGGTTGTATTGAGAAGAGGTAAATCTATCGCTTTTTTGAATGCATTCGTACGAATAGCCTTTTCCAATTCTTTTGCCTGGAGTTCATTGTGGCAATCGCTGCCAATAAAACTGATCATTTTATTTTCAATAAGCTTCTCCGCAAGCTTTTGGATCTGCTTTCCATAAAATCCCGAAAGTGACAACAGGTTCACCTGCAGCAACACACCACGGTCTACGAGGTCCTGGGCCTTCTCCATGGTCATATACTGGTATCGTTCGGGATGTGCAAGTATCGGCTTAATTGCTTTCGACGTAGCCTTGAAAATGAACTCCTTTAAAATATACGGCTCGGAAAGATAATTGGTCTCGAAAAGCAGGTAGTTGTTGCCAAAGGTCATCAGCGGGTCGTTGCCGCTAACCACCCTCATGGTGTACTCGTCGAGATAATATTCGGCAGCTGCAACAACTTCAACACCCACATTTTGTGACTTCAGAAAATCATTCAGCGCAACTGTCCGTTCACGAATGTCGTCCGCGGTGTTGGGATATGTATCGCTCATGATGTGAGGTGTGGTTACGAATTTTTCGTAACCGAGGTCCACCATTTTGCGAATGGTTATCAGCGATTGTTCATTTGATTTTACGCCGTCGTCGATCCCCGGTATGAGGTGCGAATGCATGTCGGCATGGAAAGGAACTTTCGCGGGTTGGCGTGACGATGAAAAGAATGAGAACACTTATCCGCGCAAAATGTATTTCCAGCTTTTCTTCAATGGGGTCCTGTCTTCGTAATATCCGTAGCCATACATCTTATTGCTGGATGGCAGCGCGTTGAAGACAACCGAGAGATTGGTGAGCTTATGCAGCTTTTGGATCCGTTCTATGTTGTGGAGGAAATCCTTCTTCGAATAGTTTGCCCGCACTACATAGATTGTTACGTCGGTCTTTTTCATCGCCATGATCCCATCGGTAACAAGACCAACCGGCGGTGTGTCGATGATCACAAATTCATAAAGTTCTTTGAGCCTTTCGAGCATTGCTGTGAAGTCGCCATTCATCAGCAGTTCCGAAGGATTGGGTGGTTGCGGACCTGCCGGAACGAAATCAAAATTCTCGAGACCAGTGGGAATGATACACTCTTCAATATCATACTTGCGAATCAACGCTGTACTCACACCTTTCTGACTGTCGGGAATGTTGAACGGTGTGTTCATCTTCGGCTTGCGCATATCGAGATCGACGAGCACGACCTTCTTCTTCGACATTGCTATCACTCCGCCCAGGTTCAGCGCAAGGAACGACTTTCCTTCTGCCGCAATAGTCGACGAAATGGAGATCGTTTTTGTTTTCCCATTAACCGTAAAGAAGTCGAGGTTGGTTCTTAATGTTCGGATGGCTTCGCTTACGATCGACTTCGGATTGTCGAGCACGTGGAACGGCGTCGAAGCCGTGTGCCTGGATTCCGGTATAACGCCGAGGATCGGCACAGCTGTATGCCTCTCGACCTCGTGCACGCTGGTCAAGCGATTATCGGCCAGGTAAAGCACCCCGATAAAGAACAGGCATAGCACAATGCCGGTCGACAATCCAATGCCGTGGATCAACATTGCTTTGGGCGATATCGGGGTCATCGGCATTGTAGCGGGCGACAATATCTTGAAGTCGGAAGTACTTCCTGCCTGTGCAATCTCAAATTCGGCTTTAGCCTGCATCATCGACAGGTAGAACTCTTCGTAGAGTTTATAGAAGCGTTGGTTCTTTGTAAACTGAGTGTTCTTGTCGGGCATCGATGCGAAGCGCTTCTCCAACCGATCCTTTTGCTGATTGAGCTCAACAAGTGTTTTGCTCCACTCTTTGCTCATCTCGTTGATCTGTGTGAATACAGAGCTTCTCAGTGCTTCAAGCTCTCTTTCCTTTTGTTTGAAAGCAAACGTACTCTCGTTGTACGACAGCCCGAGCTTTTCCATCTGTTGTGTTAAAACCTGCAGTTGATCGACCTGCTTTCCGAGCGAAGGAGGGAGGTAGTTCCGATTGGCGATAGACACGGTGAAGTTGTTTGCAGCAAATTGTTCGGCTAGATTTTTTACGTCCGATAGCCTGCGGTTCAACTGGAAGCGTTGTGAGTCGATTGCATACATTGCTTCGATGGTCTTCTTCAGATCGGTGTCGAGGTCGCTGCTCTTGTTTTGAAGCGTGAAGTTCTCGAAGTAATCTTCGTAGTCTTCCATCTTCCCTTCGATCTGGCCTAACTCGTCGTTGATCCAGCCGATCTTTTGCTTGTTGGTAAGATTCTTTTGCTCGTTGCTGTAGTTGATGTACATCGAGTCGATCTTGTTCGCGATATCACGGGCTTTGAACGCGTTGTAGTCTACAAAGGAAATCCGGATGGTGTTGGCATCGAAATTCAGGGGCTCAACAGAAGCGTGTGTGTCCAGGTAGTTCAGCAGGTTTTCACGACTGTGAAGAATGAAGAAATAATCGTCGTCGTGATACAGCGAATAGTAGAATGTTTTCGAGATCTCGAGTTCTAGGTCGGCCAGCTTCAGTTTCTCGCCGATCTTCCCGGTGACGATCTGATCGCCAACCTTTAATTGATACTCTTCCGGACCAGTGAAATTGAAATTGATCGGAACGTTGAGGTAAGGATGAAGCGTCGATGAATACTTTACCTTGAACGGCGAAGCATGATACATCTCGCTGTTGAGCACCTGTCCCATCGAGTGATAGCTTACCCAAAGGTCAACAGAATCCAGGAGGCGATTGTAAAAGAGCTTGCTGGTGATCTGTTCGATCTCGCCAGAGATAATGTTCAGGTTCTGATTCTCCTGCAGGTTCTTGATGCCAAACTCAGTTGCATCTTTTTTGACATCGATCTTAACTTCCGATTCGGCTTCGTAGACCGGCTTGGTGTAGCGGAGGTAGAGGTAGGCAGCGAGATTTGTACCGATCACGATCACGAACAACCACACGAGATTCTTCCGGAGTATTATCCGCAGCTTATCGAAATCGATGCTGTCCATTTCAGGCGATATGTGCGAATTATCCGGGATCACTGTGTATTGATGATAACAAGGACGACTAGTGTAGCGAGACTCAACGTCAGGCTGAGGATAGGAGCAAGGTCGCGGGCGGCTTCCGAGAACGGTCTGCGGATTGGTTCCACGTAAACGATATCACCAGGTTGAACGGTCATGTTTCCTTTCTTCAGTCCTTCGATCGTGCTAAAATCGAGCAAGTGTACGTCCTCACCCCGGATAAGGCGGATGTTGTGAGCCTTCCCGTCGTTGCCAATACCCTTGGCCATGGCGAGCACCTCAACCACCGAAACGTTCTCGTTCATCAACGGAATTACCTGCCCGCCGGGAGAGCCCAATACGATCACCCTTTTATTACTGAAAGTGAGTATAACGTAACACTCTTTATAATACTTATTGTACTCTGCCTGCAATTTGGCCTCGGCCTCGCGGATCGTCATCCCAGCCACCGCCACAGGCTCGATCATGGGAAATTTCACGGTTCCGTCGATCGTGACCAGGTACGTAGGCTGAACCCGGGTCGCCTGGTTCTGGGCCACCGTGGCGTTGTCGTTGATCAGCTCCCCGTTGGGGTCAATAATGCGCTCACCCTTGTTAGAATAGACATCCAGTTTGAGGTTATCGTTCACCTGGATAACGTAGTTTTTGGTAGCCGCAGAAGCCTGGGCAGCTTGCTTCGAAACAAAGTCATCGGGGACCTTGAACATCACATTCTGCCTGTATGAGCTGCAACTGCAGGCCACAACAGCCAGAAATAGCATTAAGAACGACCGATTTGTAAAGGGCATTCTGTGAAATTATTAAAAAATGCCGTCACCCGCCCTGTGGGTGTGATGACTGACTACGTCCAAAAGGACAAAGATAGCGAATTAAGATGCTTTTTTGAAGGGGAGGATGGCGTCGATGTATTTCTGGATAACGAGGTCTTCGCTGAACTCGAGTTCCATCTTCTTGCGGCCATTGGCGCCCATCTGCGAGAGGACGCTCGCTTCGAGGACGGTCATGGTCAACATTTTCTCGGCCAGGTCGCCGGCGTCCTTCATTTTGCAGAGGAGCCCGTTGTAGTTATCGATCACCACGTGGTGGCAGCCGGGAACATCGGTTGCAACTATGGGTTTTGCGGAGCTGGCGGCTTCGAGCAGGGTGCGGGGAGTGCCCTCGCGATAGCTGGGAAGAACCACGCAGTCGGCTTTATTGATGAACTGACGCACGTCGTCGGTGGTGCCGAGGTATTCTACCAGGCCGGCATTGATCCACTCGTCGATTGTCTTGAGCTTGATGCCTCGTTTATGGTTGGGATCTTTTTGTCCGAGGATCTGGAACTTGGCGTTGATGCCTTTTGCCTTCAATTGTTTTACTGCATCGATGAACTCGAGGACCCCTTTGTCCGTTATGAGCCTTGATATGAGCAGGAAAGTAAATTTTTCATTCCTGGCCGATGGGCTGGGAGTGAAGCGTTTCAGGTCGACACCGGAGCCCGGGATGAGGTCGGCGATATCTGAAGGAACGAGTTTGCGGTCGAGGAATAGTTTCTTGTCGTCTGAATTCTGAAAGAACACCTTCTTGGGGTATCGGAAAGCCCACCTATAGAGCTTCATTGCGATCACGGAAACAACTCCTTTTTTAAGGAAAACCGTACCCAAACCACATACATTATTAATTACTGGTATTTTGAGCATGGACGCTGCAAGCGTTCCATATATATTGGGCTTGATAGTGTAGTGCAGGATAATGTCGGGTTTCATCTTGCGATAGATGTCCCAAAACTCAATAATGAGTCCGAAATCCCTGACAGGATTGGCACCCCGACTGTCCATTCGCACGCTGTGGTGAATGCAACCAGCTGCTTGAAGCTGTTGCGTATAATCGTCTACCGGAGCTACAGTGTGAACTTCGTGACCGTCAGCCAAAAGCGACTTGACAAAGTTCATCCTGAAGTTGTAGATGTTCCAGGACGTGTTTAGTACAATTGCGATTTTCATTTAAAGCCAAGTAATCCCCCGACGTCGACAGGTAAATTGTTTAGGAATAGACCAAAAAGTGGGATAGCAGCTACCTTTTTAAGTACTAAATCCCTCAAAGATAAAGAAAGTAACTTCATATTTAACAATGAAAGAGAACCAATCAGGCGACAACCCGACACAAAAGAAAGCAATACTCGTCGCGCTTTCACTCCCCAATGCGCATCCGGAGGAAACCGATGAGCACCTGGCAGAATTGGCCTTTTTGGCGGAAACCGCGGGCATTCAAACAGTGCGTGTTTTTACCCAGAAATTGCCCCATCCCGATGTGCGAACATTCGTGGGAAAAGGCAAACTGGAAGAGATCAAGGACTTTGTGCAAGCGAACTCGGTAACCGCCGTAATTTTCGACGACGACCTGAGCCCGTCGCAACTCCGCAACCTCGAAAAGGAATTCAACCCCGACAAGCTCGAGGCAAAAGTACGGGTGTACGACCGCAGCTTGCTGATACTCGACATTTTTGTCTTACGCGCGCAGACCGCCCAGGCACGCACGCAGGTGGAACTGGCAATGAACCAGTACTTGCTACCGCGACTCACACGAATGTGGACTCACCTTGAGCGTCAGCGCGGTGGTACCGGCACACGTGGTGGTGCGGGTGAACGAGAGATCGAAACTGACCGCCGTATTATCAAGACACGCATCTCGTTGCTGAAAGACGAACTGGAGAAGATCGACAAACAACGACAGACCCAACGCAAGTCGCGGAGCAGTGTAGTGAGAGTCGCACTCGTGGGTTATACCAACGTAGGCAAGTCGACTTTGATGAACATGCTGAGCAAAGCAAACGTGAAAGCCGAGAACAAACTTTTCGCGACGGTCGATGCGACTGTAAGAAAAGTAGTGATCAACGACATACCGTTTTTGTTGTCAGACACCGTAGGTTTCATTCGCAAACTGCCGCACCATCTTATCGAGTCGTTCAAGTCCACACTCGATGAAGTACGCGAGGCAGATATGTTATTGCACGTAGTAGACGTTGCGCATCCGTTCCACGACAATCATATCGAGGTGGTGAGTAAGACCCTCGCAGAGATAGGAGCGGGGAATATCCCCGTGATCCTCGTGCTCAACAAGATCGACCTGCTTGAGAAGAATGATGAGCAGGCTCTCGAAGACCTTCGTGGATACTACAGGACCCACGGCTATGAGAAAGTGATCTTCGTATCAGCCACCACGAAACAGAACGTTGAAGAGCTTCGACAAACTGTTTACGACGAGGTTCGCAAGAAGCACATGCAGATCTATCCGAATTATGCTTCGACGTACTTCGGCAGTGAAGAACCAACAATTTGATTCCAGCCTTCTTCGAAATTCTTTTTCGCGAAGTCTGGTTCTTTCGGGAATGTATCGACACCGGTGTGGGTAAGCTTGACTTTAGTCTTGCCGCCCATATCGGTGAGTTCCCACGTTACAACCGATTCTCCATCGTGCCCCTGGTAACGCCAGGTGTGTTGTAACTTTTTGTTCTCGATCACTTCGGTGATCTTGCAGACATGCAGGTAACGCCTGTCGTCGGGGCCACCCTCGAACTGGAACTCGAATCCTTTTTTCGCCTGGAAAGAAGGGATGTCGAAGTACCATTCTTTCATTTGCGACTTATCGGTGATGGCTTTCCACACACGTTCTACGGGTGCGTTCACCACTTTTTCTACGATGATTGGCTGCGTGCTCATTTTCTTTTGCGTTTAGCTTTTAATTTTTTTGAATCGCGTTCGAGATAAGCTTCGAGAGCGCCGAGTTTTGCGTTCCAGAATGCCCTGTATTGATCTACCCACGTCGAAACCTGTGCCAAAGGCTTGAGGTTTGCCTGGCAGTATCGTTCACGACCCTGCTGACGGATGGTGATGAGTCCGCACTGCGTGAGGATCTTGATATGCTTGGAGATAGCCGGCCGGCTGACGTTGAAATTTTCGGCTACGGCGTTGAGGTTTAGCGACTGGTGGGAGATCATGTTGATGATCTCGCGACGGGTGGGGTCGGCGATGGCCTGGAAAACGTCTCGTCTCATAAAAATATTTGTAACCGATCAGTTACAAATATACGTAACCGATCGGTTTCCTAAAATTATTACAGAATATTTTTTATTCCTGTTTGAGTGCTTCGACGGGGTTACGGGTAGCTGCTTTCAGGGTTTGGGAGACTGACACAACGGTTACAAGCACAGCAATTAATACAAGTGGTATGATCGCAAACCACATTGAAAACGAAATGTGTTCTGGGTAGCCCGTCAGCCATTTATTGGAAAGAACGTAGACAATGGGTAACGAGATCAAAAACGAGAGTATCAGCATTTTCATGCTGTCTCTTGTCAGCAACAATATGATATTGGCAACTTGCGCACCCAGCACTTTCCTGATGCCTATCTCTTTTACCCGTGCGTTGGCTTCGAACAACGTCATACCCATAATGCCCAGGCAGGCTATAAATATTGCTATGCTGGAGAATGTTGTGAAAACTCTCGAGAAATGGATCTCGCTTTTGTATTGCTGATCGTAGTGTTCGTCGAGGAAGAAATAATCGAACGGCTTTCCGGGCCAGGTTTCTTTCCATAGCGCTTCGATAGCTGGCACTGCGTCTGCGTCGCTTATCGTCATCGAATAGAAAAGCATTTGCCCTTTGTTACGATGAAGGCGGAAAATGCCGGGATTGGTTGCCGTTTTGATCGATTCGTGCCTGTAATCTTTCACTACCCCGATGATCGTCCACATGTCCCAGTCGTCTCCTTCAAGGAAGTGGATCTTCTGATTGATCGCTTCTTCTGACGATTTAAAACCCAGTTCGCGAACCGTCGACTCGGTGACCACAAGACATCCCGTGTCGGTGAACTCTTTCGAATAATTTCTACCGGCAACCATTTCAAGTCCAAAAACGGGGATGAAGTCGTAGTCGATGTACATTACTTTATAGTGGATCTGCCGGTCGGGGTCGCTCATCGATCTCTTGGCCAGGTCGGTGTACGTGAAACCAATGGGTTCACCGGGAATGGCAGAGGAAGTAGTAAGATTGGCGACCGACGGAATTTGCAATACCCTGTTGCGGAAGTAATCGTTTTTTGGTTGTCGCAACGAGTCTTCGAGAAATGAATAGTTGGAGGGGTTGTATACTGTAAGAATATTTGACGTGTTGAAGTTTCTATTTGCGGTGCGCATGAAGTCGAGTTGCAATGATGCCATCACCACCAATGCCATCAGCGTAAGCGAGGCAACAAGCTGAAAGGTTACAAGCGACCGCCTTATAAAGATTCCCTGTATGGCGTCGCTGAGCTTTCCTTTCAGCGAGGAGACGAGGTTTATTTTCAGGACAGAAATAAAAGGATATGCTCCAGCAAGAGATGAAATTAGGATAAGGCTGATGATGGCTCCCATCCACAAATTGGGAACAGTGAATTGAGGAGTGGAGAGTTGCAGCCCGGTGATATCTCCAAAGTAGGGAAACACCGTCCAGGTGATAATCACAGCCACTATAACCGCAATGACCGTTAGTGAAACATACTCAGCAAAGAATTTCCGGAACAGCGCGAATTTGGTTGACCCGATAATCCGGCGAATCCCAACTTCTTTTAACCGCTTCAAGAACCTGGCTGTCTCAAGGTTTACATAATTGATCCATGCCACCAGTGTGATCAGCAACAGTGCACCAAATACGATATAGATATTAACAATGTTTCCCGGCGCCTTTACTTCATCCTCGAGATTTGAATTAAGATGTATAGATGTTAATGGTTGTAACGAAAGTTTTGCTGTGAACTTCTGCTGCGGTTTTTCATTGAACATGAAATCGGACTGGGGCAACATCGGTGCAACGGCTGCATTCAACTTCTCTTCAAGCTTCGCGATGTCTGTTCCTTTTTCGACCCTTATATAAGTCCAGACGGTAACGACCCATTGGTATTGGGGCTCGGGCACCCATTCGTAAGCATGAAAGATATCTGCGTCGATATGTGAATTTTCGGGAGTATGACGAAAGACTCCATTGATCTGAAAATTATGGCCTCTCCAGTTTGGATTTGCGATCGTCTTGCCAACAACATCGGTCGTGCCGAATGCTTTCATTGCCAACCGTTCTGAAACGACGATAAAGTTTGGTCCGTCGAGGCAGGTCTCGGGATTGCCAGCGATCATCATGGAAGGAAACACTTTGAAAAATCCTTTGTCGGCAATTATGTACCTTTTTTCCTGGAAGTGTTTGCCATCCACCTCGAAGTCGAAGCCAGTGTTCGAAGGCCATTTGTTGAAACGCGTGGCGGCTTTAACTTCTTCGAAGTTTCCCGTGATCCAGTCGGCTATACCGTAATATGCTTCGGCAGTGTTGCGGCTAACAACCTCGTTCTCTTTTTGCTCGGTCACTATTCGATAGACTTCGGTATGTTCGGGCAGGTAGGTGTCGTAGCTCAACTCGAAATCGAGGTATTGCAGCATGAGAAACGCTGCGGATAAGGCAATAGCAAGCCCGGAGACATTGATGACCGTAGCCATTTTGTTTCTCCAAAGGTGACGGAGTGTATGTTTCATATTAATGATTTGATTCCTTACGAAGCATGTCTATACAATTCGACATCGCCCTGTATTGATGATAACACGCTTTCCATATCTGTCCCTTCAACGCTGTCTTCATTTCGGGCTGTTTGTCAATACCTCCCGCAAACCAATCTCCATACTGATGATCGATCAGGTACCTGTCAATATATCGCCACGACTTTTGAAACTTATCATAGTAATTCATTTGGTCGTTGGGATATAACTGCGACATCATCAACATGCAGTTCAAACCTTCTCCCTGTGCCCACCAGTTCTTCGTGTCGCGGGTGATTGTGATGCCGGGCCTGTCCTTGAAATAATAGGCCTCGTCTACGAAGCCGCCGGCGTCACCATTTTCCTGCCAGCCGTTTCGAAGGGAGTGGTCGACCATTTTTTTAGCGACCCTGTACGTGGTCGAATCTCCTTCGATGCCGAGTACATGCGAAGCCTCGATCATTAGATACGCAGTTTCGACGTCATGGCCGAATGAGACGTGATCGAGGTTGTGATGTTTTTCTATGATGCTGTCGGGCTTATCGCGGAACGTCACGGGAGTCCAGTTGCGTTCGAGAAATAATGTGAGATAACCTTCGGGTGTAACAATAGTGTCGCGGATAAGGAACAGCATTTCACGCAGGCGTTCCTTCAACAGTGGGTCGGGCCACACGAGGTATAGTTCGGTAAATGCTTCGAGCAGGTGGATCGAACTGTTCTGATCTTTATATCCCGTTTCTGCTGTCGAAGGGGTTTTGCGGTCGCGGATGATTGGCGTGCCTGTGCGACCGAGGTGTTGATAGTATCCTTTGTATTCAGGGTCGTGACTGTGTGCTTCGAGCCACTGGAATGCGTCTTTGGCAAGTTGGAGCGCCTCTTCATCTTTCGAAAATTGATAGTAGGCGGCAAGAGCATATATGCCGAACGCGTTTCCATAGGCTGTTTTGATGGTGTCACCTTTAACAGGGGTGCCATCGCGCTCGACCAGCCAGTAAAATCCACCGTAAGTTTTATCCCACATCACATCTTTAAGGAATTTGAAACCATGAGCGGCGCCGGTCTTGTAGTGATCGACATCCGGGTAACGGATCGCAGCTTTGGAGTTGGTCCATGTGTGCCGCGACTGTGTTACGATCATTTTACGCTGGTCGTCGGTAGGTTTGAAATCGTAAGTAAAGGAACTGAGGAAGCCACCATACTCTTTGTCGATAGCAAGCGGATACCACTTGTCGAGCATTTCTTTAGTGAGTGAATGTTCTATTTGGTCGGGCAGTTCATTTTGAACCGGTTCTTTGCAGGCGCAAAATGCTGCGAGGAGTACCCAGAAAAATTTTCTCATTCTTTTTTTAACCATTGATCGAACCAGGCGAACGCTTCCGCTTGCATCTTCGAGTCGAACTTGTGTGGACCTGGATGGAAAGTGCAACGATAGCTATCGGCTGCATTGGCTTTTGCATAGATCTCTTTTGTGATCTGGTCGGCGCGTTGCATTTCGGAAAGGGTGAACAACTGGTCTTCGCTATTGTTGAGGACTAACGATGGAAGGGGAACTCTCATTGTGAGGATCTCGGGAAAGTCGAGCTCGGTGGGCAACAAAGGGATGTAGATCATCCAGGTGTGCGTGTATGATTTATATAGTGCGAAGTCGTTCCAGGTAGTCATGAAACCTACGGGAACAGTACACTTGATGCGGTCGTCGAGGCCGGCGAGGTACACCGATCGCATGCCACCGCCTGAGAGTCCGGCACAGCCGATGTTGTTTAGCTGAACATCTTCGCGGGTGCAAAATACGTCGAGCGCTTTAATGTCTTCAGCGATCCAAACGCCAGGCCATGTTGTTCCAGCGCTGAACAACGACTTGCCCATGATATGTTCGTGGTCAGATGCCCACTCGTTGTACTTTTCAATTTGGTCGAGATTGTTTGGGTCTGGATCTTTGTATTTACCCCGTCGGGCTTCCGGCACTTCGGAGATCATTACGCGACGGCTCGCAAATGGAAATGCGTCGGGCACGAGTACCACGTAACCCTTCCTGGCGAGTTCGTTGGCCCAACCTTTTCCTTCGTAGTATGTTTTCTGGTGTTCTTCAATGCCCACCGGAAGTTTATCCGACAGCCTCACGATCTTCCGGCTTCCGTAGAACTTATTACCACCGTGGTCGTGAAAAGCTATGACACCGGGAAGACGACCCGTAGCGTTTGCAGGTTTTAACAACACAGCTTCGGTAGGACGACCGTATGGCAACTGCCAGGTAAGCTCTTCGATGTGAAGCCCGTCGTATTCATATTGCTTAACCACCGTCACTTTTGGAACACCACCGATATCGGGAATGGCCATTCGTTCTCTCACTTTCGAACGCGCCATTTTTTTCCACACATCCAGCTCTGGAATGTTCTTATTCCGGAACGAGAGTCGGGGAAGACGTTTGGCGGTCAGTGATTTTGCCCATTCACCATAATTTCCAATGACGGTTTGTTCGGCCATGTTGTAACTTTTATCGATAGAATCAGTACTAGTAAAAGGGAGAGCCTTCGAAAAAAGGAACGCACCAACGCCGGTGGCTCCGGAGACTTTCAAGAATTTTCTGCGATTAGACTTCATGCCATAATTTACCCTAATTCATTAACTTTTACATTTAAGTTATGTTCCGAAATTATATCCTGGTTGCGCTTCGCAACATCTCGCGGCACTCTTCTTACACTATTATTAATGTGTTAGGTCTCGGGCTCGGGATGGCCTGCGCGCTGCTCATCTTTTCGCTGGTGTCGCACCACCTCAGCTACGACCGTTTTCATCCGGAGTTCGACCGCATCTACAAGATTGTTACCGACCAGCATCGCGACCAGGTCTCCTACACTTCGAGTGTGCCGGCTCCGTTGGGCAAGGCGATCCGCGACGAATTTACATTCACTGAAAAGGTTGGCCGGCAGGCAGTATTCGGCGATCAATTGATCACAATTACTGAGAACGGCGAAGTAAGGAAATTCATTGAGCCGGATGTGGCAATGGCCGAGCCCGACTTCTTCGACATCTTTAGTATTCCAATGGTGAATAATGCCGATGCCAAAACATTGTTTACCGATCCCAACACGGCAATCATCACAGAGAAACTCGCGAAAAAATATTTTGGCAATAGTGATCCCATTGGCAAGGTGTTCAAAGTAGGCACACGCGAAGAGTTTCGCGTGGTTGGGATCATGAAAGACATTCCCAACAACACCGATCTGCGTGCAGAGATCTATGTGTCGTACGATGCGCTCAAGTATTTCAATGAGTGGCTGGCCAGTGATGATTCCTGGGGTGGGATATCATCGAGCATGAGATGTTATACGAGACTGAAGCCCGGGGTTAACATTGATGAGATGGAGGAGGCGATGTTCGGTTTCGTAAAAAGATACAGACCCACGTCGAAGAACGTCCATCACTATCGTCTTCAGCCGTTGTCGGATGTTCACTTCAACGCGAGGTACGGCGGATCGATGAACATGCGGAACATCATAGCGCTGTCGGTTATTGGATTGTTGTTGGTGATAACTGCCTGTGTGAACTTTGTTAATCTCGCTACGGCACGGGCAACGAGCCGTTCACGCGAAGTGGGTGTGAGAAAAGTATTGGGCGGTCTGCGTTCGCAGATACTCCGTCAGTTTATGTCGGAGACGTTTGTGATCGCGCTGGTTTCTGTTGTCGTTGCCGCTGGCGTTGCTATGATGACGATACCAATGATCAACGAATGGTTTAATTCACGGTTGTCGACAAATATTTTTTCCGATTGGAAGGTGGTGTTGTTTATACCAGCGCTGCTTTTGTTCGTAACGTTCATTGCGGGATTCTATCCGGGTGTGATCCTGTCGGGATTCCAGGCTGCGGCTGCTTTAAAAGGAAAGGTGGCGCAACGCGGTTCGGGAATGAATCTTCGCCGTACGTTGATCGTTGGGCAGTTTGCAATCTCGCAGTTGCTGGTGATCGTACTGATCGTTGTAATGAACCAGGTGAAATATGCACAGACAACCGATCTTGGTTTCGATCGCGATGCAGTGTTGATGGTCCCGGTGGGTTCGCCGGAAGAGAAGATCAACACATTGAAGTCACAGCTGTTGCAGTTACCAGGTGTCGAAGGTGTGTCGTTGTGTATGGCGGCGCCGTCGTCGCAGTCGCGTTGGGGCACATCGCTGACTTTTGGCAACAACACCGAAGCAGAGAACTTCCAGGTGTCGGCGAAGCTTGCAGACCCTGATTACATTTCACTCTTCGGGATAGAGCTCGTGGCGGGCCGGAACATTACTCAATCTGATACCCTCAGGGAGTTTCTCGTGAACGAGCGGTTTGCCGAAAGCATGGGCATGAAGCCCGAAGAGCTATTGGGACAAAACATCACGGTAAACGGTGAATGGAAATTTCCGATCGTAGGTGTGGTTAAAGATTTTCATGATGCCTCGCTGCATGAAAACATCAACCCGATATTTATCGGAACACGGCTGGAGATGTACGGGTCTTATGCTGTGAAGATCGATCCGGGGAAGATCACGGAGACGATGAAGGCTATCGAGACGACCTGGTCGGAGATGCATCCGGACCTGATCTACACATCACAGTTCCTGGACCAGGAGATTGCAGACTTTTATCGTTCGGAGGAGAACATGCTCAAGCTTGTTGAAGTGTTCTCGGTTGTGGCGATCGTCGTTGGATGTTTGGGCTTATTCGGATTGGTGTCGTTCATGGCGATGCAACGCACGAAAGAGATCGGCATCCGGAAAGTTCTTGGCAGCAGTGTAGCGCAAATACTTTGGATCTTCGGGAAGGAGTTTTCGATACTGATCTCGGTTGCGTTTATCATTGCAGCGCCGGCGGGATGGTGGTTGATGAGTAAATGGCTGCAGGATTACCAGTATGCGATACCATTGCAGTCGTGGATATTTATTTCAGCGTTGGGATTTACATTCGGAGTCGCGATAATAACTGTAGGCTACCGGTCATTCATGGCGGCTGTTGCCAACCCGGTGTCGTCGCTTCGAAGCGAGTAGCGGATTCGCGTGCTGGTGCGAGGTGCTGGCATCGTTCGACGAAACTTGTTCTCCCTAAATACTGATACGGTAAGTCAACTTTCCCGGCACCCTGCACTCCGCGATAGCGGCTCAACATTCTCGCGAAGCGACGTTATTACTATTATTATTCAACCCCTTTCACCGCCATCTTTATTGTATACACCGACTCCGACGCCGTAATAAACAACACATCCTTATTCGTCCCCCCGAAACATAAGTTGGCAGTCCACTTCGAAGGCACGTCAATATGTTCAATCTGTTTCCCCGTCGGATCATAGATCGTCACGCCGTTACCTGCGAGGTACACGTTTCCTTTTTCGTCAACTGTAATTCCGTCGGCCCGATCTTCACAGAATACTGTCCGGTTCGTTAGTTTGCCGTCGGGCTGAATGTCGTATTTATAAATAAACTTCCTGGCGATCTCTGCTGCGTAAAGGTTTTTCCCATCCGGTGTTCCTACAACGCCGTTGGGTTTCGTGAACTGGTTGTCAACAACGATGGGTTCCTTCTTTCCTTTGGGGAGGTAGTAAAGATTCTCACCTTTCATATCGGGGTCGGGTGATTTGCGCTCCCAATAGTCGCGCTGAAAATATGGATCAGTAAAATAGATGCCGCCCTTCGGATCGATCCAAAGATCATTCGGTCCATTGAACTGATGTCCCTGGAAGTTCGCCAGCACAATGGTTTCTTTTCCTTTCTTGTCGATCGACCAAAGCTGCCCTTTTTCGTCGGCACAGGTGATGAGGTTTCCTTTTTGATCTACGTAAGTTCCGTTCGATCGGCCGGCGTTCTCACGGAACAGCGACAGTTTTCCTTTGGTGTCGTATTTCCAAATGGTGTTGTTGGGCTGATCAGTAAAGTAGATGTTACCGGCTTTATCGACCGATGCACCTTCGGTAAACTTGAACTGACTCGACACAAGCTCGAGCTTCGCGCCCGGAGCAACAAGTGATTGCGAGTAAGTGACGGAGACTATAAACAGGCAGAGAGTAGAGCAAAGAAATTTCATGATGTCAATTTAAAAAATTTAATCTGAATGACGCCTGTTCCATGAATCAGCGCGATCTATCACGTCGTCCCTTTTGTTCTTTAATCTCGTGCGAAGAAGCACACAGGAAAAAGCGTAGCGGTTGGCTTCTTTCTTGATCTGGGTTGAACGACCTTCGTCGCTTCCGGTTTTGGAACCTCGGCTTTTTCAGCTTTTTTTGGTTTCGAAGCGTTTTGGCGAAGGTATTCCAGAGTTTTTCTTCGTCTGTCATTGTTCATTGAAGACAGGCTTTTGTCGGTTGATTATTTAAAAGTTGAAATGTTATGTCTCCCATAATCGTTTTAGGCGCTGGCGCTGCGGGACTTTCTGCCGCTGCCGCACTCAGTAAGTCGGGCAAGCAGGTGATCGTGATCGAAGCCCGTGACCGGATCGGCGGCCGGATCTTTACATCGCACGAAAAAAGCTTTTCGGCACCCATCGAAAACGGGGCGGAATTTATACATGGTGACCCCTCGCATACCCATGCCCTTGCAAAGGCTGCAGAAGTGAAATTGAATGAAGACTCAGGTGCTGAGTGGCATCTTGAGCAAGGTGAAAAACGTGAAGCAGGGTTCTTCGATCCAAACTGGGGTAAGTTGATCAAAGAATTGAAAGCGCTGGATCACGACATTAGTATCGCCGGGTTCCTCAACACACATTTCTCCGATAAAAAGTACGACGAGCTTCGCGAGTCGGTCATTCGATTCGTTGAAGGATTCGATGCAGCCGACGCGGAGAAGGCAAGTGCTTTCGCGCTCCGCGACGAATGGACGGAGACCGATGCAACAAAAGGCTATCATATTGTTGGGGGATATTCGACGTTGATGGACTACCTGTTTGTGCAATGCCGAATGAATGATGTGGTGTTTTATTTTTCGTCGGTCGTTAAAGAGATCTATTGGGACAACGAAAAAGTTACGGTAATCTGCGACAACGGTGAGCGTTACGATGGTCAGAAAGTTCTCATCACCATTCCGCCTGCCGTATTGAAGAGTGGAGCCATACAGTTCTTCCCAGAGCCGAAGGAATATCTCGCAGCCTTAAAGAAGATCGAGACCGGCGGTGTGATCAAATTCCTGGTTGAATTCAAAAGTGCTGAATGGCAAAACAAGAGCAACAAGAATTTCCGGCAATTTCCCGATGCGCATTTCATTTTTTCCGATGCATGGATCCCTACATGGTGGACGCAGCCTTCCTCGAAAGTACCGCTGCTCACCGGCTGGTTGTCGGGACCGATCACTGCAACACTCAAAATGAGCGAGGAGGAATTATTGAACGAAGCAGTGAAGGCACTAGGTTACATTTTCGATTGTCCCGAAAACATTCTTCGCTCGTACATCAGGTCAATGAAGGTGATCAATTGGGTTGAGGATCCTTTTGCGCGTGGTGCATACGCATACAAGACTGTCGACACAAACCATGCGATCGATGTGCTATCAACCCCGCTCGACGATCTCGTATATTTTGCGGGTGAGGCATATTACAAAGGCGCTGCGATGGGCACTGTGGAGGCTGCGCTTGTCAGCGGCGAGAACGCTGCTTCGTTGATGAGTTTGCCGTCTATGGCTCAATCACTTCCATGAACACCCGGAAGCCGACGGTTTTATCGGGACCCGAATAATTTTTCACACTTCGGATAGTTGACTCATCGGGCCAGTCGTTCCAGCTGCCGCCACAGGCTTTTCCTTTCTCGTCGATCATCTCCGCAACGTTGCCGACAACGTCGTATAAACCCATGTCATTGGGGAAGTATGTTGTAACCGGTGCGATCATGATCCATCCATCGAAGCCTGGATATTTGCTGACACAGGGAACGTCGACTGCGTCTACACGGAAATTGCCGAGGAAACAATTGAACTGGTTGCGTGGATTGTTTCGATAGTAATACATGGCAAACCAGGGATAGAGGATGTTGTCGTCGACCTGTATCTTTTTTCTTTTTCCTTTCGACCAGTCCTTAGTGGCGCTGTCGAGCGGAACGATTACTTCGATGGTGTTCTCGTGGAGCTCCCACGATTGGAATTTGGTGTAACCTAACGCCGCGATCTGCCACTCTTTTAAGGTTGGAAGCCTGAACTGCACTTTCCTGAATTTCTTTTTGCCGTTGCTTTCGTTGTAGCGGTCGGTAAGCCATTTGCAATATTCAAGCGCCCCTTCATGCGATATGTTGACGGCAGCATAGCGATTAAAGTTTGCGGTAGTATCGTTCCGTTTTTGTCTTTTATCGGGCGACACATGATGAAATCGTGTAAAGAAGTCTTTTTCAGATTTACTGTAATCACTTAAGTCAAAGTCATACTTTTTTCTAAGATCGGCTTTGTTGTAGTCTTCAAGCCAGTTGAGGAATGTGTTGTATTCGAGGTTCGTGACTTCTGATTCCATCGCGTATAACTTATCGCGAACGACACGTAAACCGCGATCGATATCACGAAGGTTTACCTGGTAGTGCACTACGCGAACCTCGTCGAGCATGGTGGGACTTTCCGTAAGGGCAATGTGTTCAACAGAAGCCAGTTTTGAGATAGCTTTTTCGAAATGATTGTAGCCGACGTAGGTAACAATGAGCGTGTCGTTCTGATAGGTGGCCGGCACCGACAACTGGAATTTCCCTTCGGAGTTTGAGATCGTTTGCTCTACACGTCCTTTCACACCGATTGTAGCGTAGGCGAGGGGCTCGCTGGTGGCCTTGTCGGTTACATCACCAACGATGATCATTCTCGTTTGGGAGAAGGAGATCGTGGAGACGAGCAAAGCAGAGATAAAAAGAAATTGCTTCATCATTTTATTTTTCGATCACCTCCATAAAGATCCGGAAGCCGACAGTTTCATCCGGACCTGAGAAATCCTTCACGGTCTGGATGGTGCTATTGTCGGGCGTCTCGTTCCAGCTGCCGCCACAGGCTTTTCCTTTTTGATTGATCATCTCGGCTACGTTGCCGCACACATCGAATAGCCCGATGTTGTTGGGAAAGTAAGCCCCAACGGGCGCCATCATACTAAACCCATCGTATGCGGGCGCGCCAGAGGGGCATGGGATCTTGACGGCATCGATCCGGAAGTTTCCGAGAAAACAATGTCGAATGTTGGAAGGCTTGTTTCGATAGTAGTAAACCCAATACCATGGGAACCATATTTCTTCATCGACCTTAATGGTCTTTCGATCGCCCCTGGTTTCATGTGTCGCCATTTGCATGCTGTCTTTGGCAACAAAAACTTCAACTGTATTCTCACGAAGGTTCCACGACTGAAACTTATCATAGCCCAGGGCTGCGATCTGCCATTCTTGTAGAGTTGGAAGCCTGAATACAACCTTCTTGAATCGTTTCCTCTTTGGATTTTCGTTGTAACGATCGGTGAGCCACTTGCAATACTCGACAGCGCCTTCGTAGGGAATGTTTACAGCCGGGTGATAGTTGTAGTTGGTAACGCTATCGGAAGAACTGCGGCGCCTGGGCCTCGCCCCGTTTGAAGGTGTGTGGTACCTGGTGTAGAAGTCCCTTACCGATTTCTTATAGCCCGAAAGATTGAACTCGCATTTCTTTCTTAGCTCAGCCTGGTTGAAATCATCGAGCCAGTTGAGGAACGTATTGTATTCGAGATTGGTCACTTCCGTGTGCATCGCGTAAAGATTTCCGCGAATGATCCTCGCAGCCTTTTCTACTTCGCGAACATCGAGCTTGTTGTAAATGATCTTTACTTCATCGAGCAGTGTGGGGATCTCGGTAAGCGCAACGTGTTCGACCGAAGCAAGTTGTGAGATCACTTTTTCGAAATGACCATAGCCGACATACGTCACGAGGAGAGTATCATTTTGATATGTGGCTGGAATGGACAGTTCGAATTTCCCTTCGGCGTTGGAGATGGTCTCTTCGTCGTGGTTTTTGACGCCAATAGTGGCATAGGCGAGAGGCTGGTTAGTGGCTGCATCTTTTACGTCGCCAACGATGATGGACTTCGTCTGGGCAAACGCACTTATTCCAGCAAAAAAACCAGCGAGGAGAAACAAATTCCGCATGAGGTGTAAATTTGTTATACAAATATAGAATAAATGAATTATATTCACGTTTGTATAACAAATAAAAATGCGTTTTAAAGGAGACAACCTGGGTGAGTTCGAAGAGCTTGTCCTCATCGCAGCCGCCACGCTCGAAGAGCAGGCATACGGCGTTTCGGTCATGCACTATATTGTGAAAGAGACAGGCCGCAGTGTGAACATCAGCGCTGTTCACGAAGTGCTGAAGCGCCTCGAACGAAAGGGATATGTTAAGTCGAAGATGGGAGGGGCGACGGCCGAAAGAGGGGGACGAAGGAAACGTTACTTCGTGCTGACATCTGCAGGAAAAAAAACGCTCGACGAAGCCATGAAGCTAAAGATCCAATTGTATAAACGCGTTCCTAACTTTTCTATAAAGTTGTCATGACCGAAAGACCAGCACCCCCGCGGTGGGCCGACAGGTTTCTGTCGTGGTATTGTAATCCGGAACTCCTCGAAGAGATCCAGGGCGACGCGTATGAGTTGTACTATGAACGTTTGGCGACGGAAGGGAGACGAAAGGCCACATTTAAATATATCTGGGATGTGATCCGATTCTGTCGCGTGTCGAATGTGAAACGGTCGCCTGAATTTAATGAACCGGGTTTCTTCGGAACATTCTGGAATCTCAACATGAAGATTGCCATCCGGAATTCGATAAGAAACAGGATGGTGTTCGTGGTAAAACTTTCTGCGCTTGCGATCTGTCTCGCATTTACGTTTCTGCTGACGGGGTTTGTGATCAACGAACTGAGCTATGATCATCATTACAAAAATTACGATCGCATTTACCGGATAGGGAGCCGTGCTGAGATGCAGGGTAAGGTTACAAGCTTTGCGGTATCACCACTGCCCACCGCAGGAGCGTTGATGGACGAGGTGCCGGGACTGGAGCGAACAACAAAGTTTATCTATGTGAACATGCATGTCGAGATCGAGGATCGCCAGTTCTTCCGGATACCGACATACAATGTTGACACAAGTTTTTTAAGGATGTTCAGGCAGGAATAC
>DASRSO010000036.1:0-11416 GCA_035656375.1 Cyclobacteriaceae bacterium
TCGCTTCTATCCTCTCCATTAAACCAGTTGAGGTTTACGAAGTGGCAACGTTCTACACGATGTACAATCTGAAACCTGTGGGTAAATGCCTGATCGAAGTGTGTCGCACGGGTCCTTGCTGGTTGCGCGGTGCAGACGAGGTAGTTGAACACTTTGAAAAAAGACTGGGAATAAGAGAAGGTGAAACTACCGCCGATGGCCAGTTCACTTTGAAAACAGTAGAGTGTCTTGGATCGTGCGGAACAGCGCCGATGCTGCAAGTGGGAGCGGATTTTTACGAAAATCTGACAGTCGAAAAAATTGACGAGTTAATTGAAAAGCTAAAAGCATCTGGTCAGCGAAGCAGTTATATGAAAGACCAGAGAGTAATGAACTAATAAATCAGATGGGAAGGCAATTACTTCTTGAGCACGTAAACGTTCCTGGCATCGAAACATTTTCTGTGTATCGAAGCAAGGGCGGGTATGCTTCAGTTGAAAAAGCACTGAAGACAATGACTCCCGATGCCGTTACCGAAGAAGTGAAGAAGTCGGGTTTGCGTGGTCGCGGCGGTGCAGGTTTCCCTGCCGGGATGAAATGGAGCTTCCTCGACAAGAAGTCGACCAGGCCGCGTTATCTCGTGTGCAATGCCGATGAAAGCGAGCCCGGTACTTTCAAGGATCGTTATTTAATGGAGAAGATCCCTCATATTCTCATCGAGGGTATGATCACGTCGAGTTACGCGTTGGGTGCAAAGACTTCATACATCTACGTGCGTGGCGAATACATGTATGTGATTCGCATACTCGAAAAGGCGATCGCGGAAGCGTATGCGAATGGTTTCCTTGGCAACAACATTTTAGGCACCGACTATTCACTCGATCTGTATGTGCAGCCAGGCGGCGGTGCGTACATCTGTGGTGAAGAGACGGCGCTGCTCGAATCTTTGGAAGGCAAACGCGGGAATCCAAGGCTGAAACCTCCGTTCCCGGCTGTAGCTGGTCTGTATGCCTCTCCTACCGTGGTGAATAATGTCGAGACCATTGCTGCTGTTTGTTCCATCGTGAACATGGGTGGCGACGAGTATGCAAAGATTGGTATCGGCAAGAGCACAGGAACAAAACTGATCTCGGCGAGTGGCCACATCAATAAGCCCGGGGTTTACGAGATCGAACTGGGATTGCCAGTTGAAGAGTTTATTTATTCAGATCAATATTGTGGCGGTATCTGGAAAGGCCGTCAGTTGAAAGCTGTAGTTGCCGGAGGTTCTTCGGTGCCGATACTTCCCGCCAACCTCATATTGAAGACTGCTAAAGGCGAAGCCCGCCTGATGACGTATGAATCGCTGGCCGACGGAGGTTTCGTAAGCGGAACTATGTTGGGATCGGGCGGCTTCATCGTGATGGATGAAACAACCTCCATCGTTCACAACCTGTGGACCTTCGCGCGGTTCTATCATCATGAGTCATGCGGACAATGCAGCCCATGCCGCGAGGGCACGGGATGGATGGAGAAAGTTCTTCATCGTCTCCTGCATGGCCACGGTCATGCGAGTGATGTTGACCTGTTAGTTGACGTAGCCAAAAAAATTGAAGGGAATACAATTTGTCCACTAGGCGATGCAGCTGCATGGCCGGTAGCAAGCGCAATAAGGCATTTCAGGGCAGAGTTTGAAGCCCTCGTAAAGCACCCTGAGTTAACCGTAGCATAATGGCAAAAGTAACAATAGATGGTATCGAAGTAGAAGTTCCGGATGGGACTACCATTCTTAATGCTGCCCGCATGATAGGTGGCGAGATCGTCCCTCCTGCCATGTGCTATTATTCCACCCTGAAAGACACTGGTGGCAAATGCCGCGTGTGTCTTGTGAAGGTATCGCAGTCGTCTATCAAAGATCCCCGTCCAATGCCAAAGCTTGTCGCATCGTGTCGCACAACGGTAATGGACGGGATGATCGTACAGAATGTCACCTCTCCCGAAGTTCTGGAAGCGCGTAAAGGCGTTGTTGAATTTCTTCTGATCAATCACCCGCTCGATTGTCCTATCTGTGACCAGGCGGGCGAATGCGATCTCCAAAATCTGGCATACGAGCACGGTGTCGCGAAGACACGCTACGAAGAAGAACGCAGAACATTCGAGAAGATCGATATAGGTGACAAGATCAAGCTGCACATGACGCGTTGCATTTTGTGTTATCGATGCACGTTCGTGGCAGATCAGCTTACCGACAAGCGTGTTCATGGCGTGTTGAATCGCGGCGATCACTCTGAGATCTCAACGTACATCCAACAAGCTGTCGACAACGACTTTTCAGGAAACATGATCGATGTGTGTCCCGTGGGCGCACTCACCGACAAAACATTCCGTTTCAAAAGCCGCGTTTGGTTTACCAAGCCACTGGATGCCCACCGCAATTGTACCAAGTGCAGCGGAAAAGTTGTACTGTGGACGAAAGGCGATGAAGTGCTGAGGGTTTCGGCGCGGAAAGATCATTACGGAGAAGTAAAAGAATATATTTGCAACGAATGTCGATACGATCATAAAGTGATGACCGATTGGGTGGTGGAAGGACCGAGACACATCGAAAGAAGCTCGGTAATTGCGCAGAATCACTACGAGTATCTCGACATGCAGAAATTGAAGAAAGAAATAGATCGCCAGATAGAATTTCAAAAAGGCAAGCAGTTGCCTGAGCAGACCCAGGAAGCATGATGACCGAGTTTATTATTTATAAGCTGATCATGGTAGGCGCCATTTTTGGTATCACCCTTGGTGTGGCTGCATATTCCACTTATGCAGAACGAAAGGTTGCTGCGTTCCTGCAGGATCGCATCGGCCCCGATCGCGCAGGTCCCTGGGGAATCTTCCAGCCACTGGCAGATGGACTAAAGTTCATGATGAAGGAAGAGATCATTCCAGTTGTCTCGAATAAATTCCTGTTCGTATTAGGACCGTGTATTGCAATGCTTACGGCGCTGATGGCCGGTGTGTTGATACCATGGGGCAGCAGTATAACCATCAACGGCACTGAGTATCCGTTACAGATCGCCGATCTCAACATCGGTATCCTTTATGTGTTTGGAGTTGTGTCGATCGGTGTATATGGCATCATGATCGGAGGCTGGGCTTCGAACAATAAATTCTCGTTGCTTGGGGCGATCCGTGCTTCGGCACAAATGATCAGCTACGAAATAGCGATGGGCCTTTCGATCATCGCGTTGATATTGATGACGGGCACATTGAGCCTGAATGAGCTTAGTGCGCAACAGGCCGGCGGCGTGGGAGGCGAATGGAACTTCTGGAACATCGTTTACCAGCCGGTAGGATTTTTGATTTTCCTGGTATGCGCTTTCGCTGAAACCAACCGTACGCCGTTCGACCTTCCTGAGTGCGAAACCGAACTGGTGGGCGGATATCACACAGAGTATAGCAGCTTCAAGCTTGCGTTCTACCTGTTCGCCGAATACATCAACATGTTTGTGTCGGGTGCTGTAATGGCGACACTATACTTTGGAGGATACAACTTCCCGTTCATGAACGACCTTGGACTGGATCAAAACGTGATCGTGATCCTTGGAACGATCGCGTTGTTTGCAAAGATCTTCTTCTTCATCTTCTTCTTCATGTGGATACGCTGGACGATCCCACGTTTCCGCTACGATCAGTTGATGAATTTGGGCTGGAAGGGCTTAATCCCCCTGGCAGTAATAAATATTCTGGTAACAGGCTTTATCGTATTAATCAGTGCTGACTAACAGATCTAAACTAGTCGTTAAAAAGCAAATGTCGCTCGCGGAGCGATTGTACTTACCTGCTATCCTGGGTGGTATTGTCATTACGTTTAAACACCTTTTCAAGAAAGCTGCTACGGTACGATTCCCCGAGAAGACCCGCGAGATAAGCGCCGTATGGCGTGGTCAGCATGTGCTCAAGCGCGACGACAAGGGTGCGGAGAGATGTACGGCCTGCGGACTGTGTGCTGTGGCATGTCCTGCTGAAGCCATCACGATGACGGCTGGCGAAAGGAAGAAGGGCGAAGAAAATCTGTATCGCGAAGAAAAGTACGCGACCACCTACGAGATCAACATGCTCCGCTGTATCTTCTGCGGACTGTGTGAAGAGGCGTGTCCGAAGGAAGCGATCTTCCTTACAGACCGAATCGTGGAGACAGATTATTCAAGAGACGGTTTCATTTACGGAAAAGATAAATTGGTAGAAGGAGTAAACGAGCGGATTGACGTAACCAAGAGACAGACGAAGCAGGTGCTGGAGTTTAAACAGCACAAGCAGCTAAGCCATAACAAATAAACGTGACGCTTAACTTTTTCTATTTTCTCTCATTCCTCGCGATACTCGCCGCCATTATGGTGGTGATATCACGCAATCCTGTCCATAGCGTCCTTTACCTGATCATAACATTCTTTTGCATCGCCGGTCATTACGTGCTCATGAACGCACAGTTCCTGGCGGTCGTTCATATTATCGTATACGCGGGCGCCATCATGGTGCTCTTCCTCTATGTGATCATGCTTCTGAACCTGAACAAGGAAACAGAGCCACATAAGTCAAGTCTTTTAAAGATCACGGCCACTGTTTGCGGCGGTTTAATGATGATCGTCCTCATTGGTTCGCTGAAAGGTACCGAGCAAATGGCAGAGCAGGCGGTAGCCACAGCAGACATCAGCCTTGTAAAGAATTTAGGAAAAGTAATGTTTAATGACTTCCTCATTCCCTTCGAAGTAACGTCGGTCTTGTTACTGGCGGCTATGGTTGGAGCGGTGATGTTAGGAAAATCAGAGCAATAATGATTAATAGTATTCCCCTCGACTACTACATCTGGCTCTCGGCCATTCTATTCAGCATTGGCGTGCTTGGAGTGCTATATCGCCGCAACGCGATCGTGATCTTCATGTGCATAGAGCTTATGCTGAATGCAGTGAACTTGTTGCTGGTTGCATTCTCAACCTATCTGAACGACGCGGCGGGACAGGTGTTTGTGTTCTTCATTATGGCGGTCGCAGCGGCAGAAGTTGCCGTAGGGTTGGCAATTCTTGTAGTGATGTATCGCGGAACGCGGACAATTGATATCAACATTCTTAACCGGTTGAAATGGTAGCCGCAGCGATCATACCGTTACTTCCGTTGCTGGGGTTCTTGCTGGTCTCCCTGAATGTAAATCGTCTTTCAAAGACTGTTGCAGCAACCATTGCATGTGGTGTAATGCTAGTGGCGTTCCTGGCAGCCGCCGTCACTTTCTTTACTATGGGTGAATCCATTGAGATCAGCCTCTTCACATGGATCAAAGCAGGTACGTTTACAAGCTCTTTTGGGTTCCTCATCGATCCACTCTCGATAATATTTGTGCTCGTAATCACCGGTGTCGGTTTCCTCATCCACGTGTACTCCATCGGTTACATGCACGACGACGAAGGCCAGAACAGGTTCTTCTCGTACCTGAACCTCTTCGTGTTCTTTATGCTGTTGCTGGTAATGGGCAAGAACTACCTCATCGTGTTCGTGGGTTGGGAAGGCGTTGGACTCTGCTCTTATTTATTGATCGGATTCTGGTTCAAGAACCAGGAATACAACAGTGCAGCGAACAAGGCATTCATCATGAACCGTATTGGCGACCTTGGAATGCTCGTCGGTATTATTTTGATATTTATCTATTTCGGTTCGATTGAATACAGCGACGTCCTCAACAGCAGTTCTGCAGCTCCCATAACTCTTATCACGTTCCTGTTATTCATTGGCGCGATGGGTAAAAGCGCACAGATCCCGCTGTACACCTGGTTACCCGATGCGATGGCTGGCCCCACACCTGTGTCGGCCCTCATACACGCCGCAACGATGGTTACTGCGGGGATCTACATGGTGGCCCGCAACCACACTTTGTACCTGGCATCCCCCCTAACGATGGAGATCGTGATGATCGTTGGGCTCGCAACAGCGATCCTGGCCGCAACGATCGCCGTGGCACAGAACGACATCAAAAAAGTACTCGCCTACTCTACGGTAAGTCAACTGGGATTGATCTTCGTAGCTCTTGGATTGGGCGCGTTCACCGCGGGGATCTTCCACGTGGTTACACACGCATTCTTCAAAGCATTGTTGTTCCTCGGAGCCGGCAGCATCATTCACGCGCTCGGTGGTGAACAGGATCTCCGGAAGATGGGCGGACTCCGCAAGTATCTTCCTATAACTTTCATTACATTCCTCTTTGGAGTGCTTGCCATTTCCGGTATCCCTCCTTTCGCAGGGTTCTTTTCGAAAGATGAAATTCTTGCGGCAGCATTTGCTCACAGTAAAGTAATATGGGCGTTGGCGGTCTTCGCTTCGTTGCTCACTTCATTCTACATGTTCCGGTTGTTCTTCCTGGCGTTCTTTGGAAACGAACGTGCCGGTGAGCATGCGATGAGTCATATTCATGAATCACCCAAGAGCATAACGATACCACTCACGGTACTGGCGATCTTAAGTGTAACGGGAGGTTTTCTTAACGTACCTGGGGCGCTGGGTGGGAACCACATGATGGAAAGGTTTTTAGAGCCGGTCTTTTCGCGGGGTTGGTTAACAGAAGGCGCGACGCATGCAAATGCAAATGAGGAGATACTTCTCATGATTATTATTGTTGCCCTGACATTAGCTGTAATCACATTTGCGTGGCTCACTTACGTGAAGAAATCAACAGTCCCCGACGAGCCAGACCAAACAACCGGCCTCACTCGCCTTCTTGCTCACAAATATTACGTCGATGAGCTTTACAACTTCATTGTTGTGAAACCTCTCTATCTCATATCCAAACTCTTTTATAATGTCGTTGAGCTCCTGGGCATCGACGGCATTGTTAATGGCCTCGGCAAAGGCGTTGTGTACGGCTCGCGTGGTCTCCGCTTCTTCCAGGACGGAAGCATCGGGTACTACCTGTTCGTCATGGTTATTAGCATTATCGTAATTCTTAGCGTTACTCTTTGGTAGAATGTTGACCGTATTTCTCATAGTGTTCCCCATGTTCATGTTCCTCCTGCTGGTGGGCATGAAGCACAGCAGACCCAAGCTGCTTTCACTAGTGGGCGCCGTGATAGAATTTGGTGTGTCGGTTTATGCGTGGCTGAATTTCCAAACAATTGCCGACCGGCAGTTCGCCTTTGATGCTTCGTGGATCAGTGGCCTCGGCATGCGACTGGCCGTCGGTCTCGATGGCATCAGTCTCCCGTTGGTGCTCCTCACAACGACACTCGTTCCACTGATCATCCTCTCTGCTTCCGACAAAAACTTCAACAGGCCTTCGTTGTTCTACGGACTGGTGCTGCTCATGCAGTCGGCGCTCATCGGTGTGTTCACATCCTTCGATGTCTTATTGTTCTACATCTTCTGGGAACTTGCACTTATCCCGATCTATCTCATCTGTTTGATCTGGGGCAACGAAAAAGAAGGCAAGATCACGATCAAGTTCTTCATCTATACACTGGCAGGCAGCCTTGTGATGCTGGTCGGAATCATCTACGTGTTCATGTCGGCACGCCCGGGCCTCAACCAGGGTTTCGATATGGAAACATTCCTGACCCTGGGCCGCAGCCTCAATCCAAGAGAGCAAGGACTTGTTTTCTGGGCAATGTTTATTGCCTTCGCTATAAAGATGCCTGTGTTTCCATTCCACACCTGGCAGCCTTCCACATACACCTCCGCACCCACACAGGGAACTATGCTGCTCTCGGGCATCATGCTTAAGATGGGTATCTATGGAGTTATCCGTTGGCTTATTCCACTCGTGCCTGCAGGAGTTGCAGAGTGGGGCACAGTCGCTTTGGTGTTGTCGGTTATCGGAATTGTATACGCGTCTGTTATCGCGTTGGTGCAAAACCATATGAAGATGCTTGTCGCATATTCATCGATCGCGCACGTCGGACTGATCTCTGCGGGTGTCTTCACCCAGAGTGTGATCGGCATCCAGGGTGCAATGATCCAGATGTTCAGTCACGGACTGGTTGTCTTCGGGTTGTTCTACATAATCGACATCATTCAGAGCAAAGCCGGCAGCGCAGAGTTCAAAGATCTTGGTGGCATCAGGAACGTAGCCCCGAAATTCACTACCGCCTTCGTCATCATCATGCTGGGCAGTGTTGCCCTTCCACTCACCAGCGGGTTCGTCGGGGAGTTTCTCCTCATTAACTCATTGGTGCAATACCAGGTCTGGATCGGCGCTATTGCCGGCCTCACGATCATCCTCGGAGCCGTGTACATGCTCGTCGCGTTCCAACGCGCAATGTCTGGCGAAGCGCAACCATTCACGGCACACTTCTCCGATCTGTCTACCCTGGAGAAATCTGTCCTCTACCCTATCGTGATCCTTATCGTGCTGATCGGCGTTTATCCAGCACCGCTAATGTCGGTATCGGAGCCCACCGTTACAGCCCTCGTAAATTCGTTGAGTGACCTAACCTCTTCGTTAAGGCCATGAATGCACTGTTTGTCATAGCTGGCGTCGGAGTACTCGCACTGGTTGCCGAGATAGTAAACTTAAAACGTTGGCTCACGATCTTCATGATCCTGGGTCTCGCCGGTTCACTCGCTGTGTTGCCGATATTCCAAAGCCATGTCGAAGAAGGTGTGGCCTTCAACAACATGCTCTCCTTCGATGGTCCGGCTGTTGCATTCATTTGGCTCATCGTCCTCGTAACTATACTTTGGTTGTGGATGGCCGCTCCCTATCTCCGCCAGGGCGCTCACCAGACGGACAAAACATCGCTGGTGATCTTCGTAGTGCTTGGTGCAGTCATCATGGCTTCGTTCAACAACATGGCCATGCTGTTCCTTGGCATCGAGATATTGTCGCTTTCACTGTATGCGCTCGCCGGCAGCCGCAAAGACAGCCTCAGCTCTATCGAAGCTGCATTCAAGTACTTTCTCATGGGATCGTTCGCCACCGGCTTTCTCCTCTTCGGAATTGCACTGGTGTACGGCGCTACCCGCTCGTTCGATGTGTACGTGATCTTCCAAAGCATCAGCGAGCGTGGCAACCAGTTGCCTGGATATTTCTATGCGGGCATCCTGCTCATGATGGTCGGACTTGCCTTCAAGATCTCTGCAGTACCCTTCCACTTCTGGGCACCCGATGTGTACGAAGGATCACCCACTGCGATCACGTCGCTCATGGCCACCGTCGTAAAGATCGCGGGCATTGCTGCCTTCTGGCGAATCTTCGGCCTTACCTTCAGCTTCGCAGCTTCGAACTGGATAAAAGTATTGTATGGCATGGTGATCCTCACGCTGGTCGTCCCCAACATCACTGCGATCTATCAGCATAAAGCCAAGCGTATGCTCGCCTACTCGAGCATTGCACACGTAGGCTATATTTTGCTTGGCTTCCTGGGCGCGCTGGAAGCGCAACTCGTAAAGCCTTTGTTCATTTTACTGTACCTCGCTGCATACGCAGTATCGTCGCTGGCTGCTTTTTCCGTGTTGATGAAAGTGGAGCAGAACGGAGGCTCATTCAATGGACTGTACTACCGTAACCCGATGCTGGCTGTCACGATGATCATCGCGTTGCTGTCGATGGCAGGTATACCGCCTATGGCCGGCTTCGCGGGTAAGTATTTTGTATTCATCATCGCATTATTCCAGGGGCAGCATACGTACCTGGTGCTGCTGGCTGTGGCGATGTCGGCGGTAAGTGTCTTCTATTATTTCCGGATCATCATTGCCATGTTTAACAAGGCTGGGGAGATCACCCCTGTGACGGTGAGCTGGAGCGATCGGATATTCCATTTTGTACTGATCCTGCTGATACTGTTCATCGGCTTGTTCCCGTCGATACCCTTCCTGTCGGCGATTTTGGAGGTCCAATGATTTTCTAAGGAATTCTGTTTTGGAATTTTCGGCAAAAAAAGTATTTTCAATCGATTGAAAAGAAGGGCGCGAGGTGAATGCGGGGTGACGCTATGGCTCGCGGAGAGGCGGAGGTTCGCGGAGATTAATTTTAAACTTGGCAAAAGGCCGGTATAAGAAGCAAACGGCCGGTATAAGAAGCCAAAGGCCAATACGGAAGGCTGGTCCTAAAGGTAAAGCCGGTATTGAGACAAGTCAAAGTAGTTAAGGCAAAGTCAGTAGTGAAGGCAAAGTCAGTACTGAAGGCCAAAGCCACTATTAAATCTCTCCGCGAACCTTAGCGCATCCTCCGGGCACCACCGCGACACCCCGCATTCCCTCACAAAAAAACCTTAAACACCATTATGGGAAAAGTCCGAAACATCCTCGAAGCCAAAGGCAACAACAACCACAGCATTTTCTCTGTAGAGCCCACCACCATCGTATACAGCGCTATCGAGGTGATGGCCCAAAAGAACATCGGTGGCCTGCTTATCTGCGAAGACGGCAAACTCGTTGGCATCTTTACAGAACGCGACTACGCCCGGAAACTCATCCTCAAAGGAAAATCGTCGAAGGACACCACCATAGGCGAACTCATGACCAGGAACCCATTCACCGTAAACCTCGACAGCAGCATCGAAGAATGTATGCAACTCATGTCGAACCGCAGGATACGTCACTTACCCGTTCTCGACAACGGTACATTGGTTGGCGTGATCTCGATCGGCGACGTGGTGAGGTTTATTATTGAGGAACAGAAGTCGATTATCGCGCACCTGGAAAGCTATATCGCAGGGCAATAGTAAGGATTAAGGAGTAAGGAGCAAGAGTTAAGGAGGCTGTTGGCCGAGTTTCTGCTCTTTACGCCTTCATTCCCGCTCCTTGCTCCTTCATTTCCGCGCCCACCAGCGTCATCTCAATCATTACTTTTGTAGGATAAAAAGAATACAGCAGCTTCACGAGATCCCTGTTCTGCATCTCGTTCGCAAGGTCGAAACAGTGCTGGAACTCATCGGGCTTCGCTTTAAGAATATCCACCACGTTCCAGATCGTCCCGGCCTTTCCTGTGGATTTCAAAACTTCTTTGATTTTCTGATCTAACCCCGAAGGGTCTACTTTATCCATAAGATAAAGCTAAGAATTCTTGACCATTCCAGCGATGAAATGAACAATGGCTGTCGCACAACCGCTGTCACCACATTGTTGTAACGTTTTAGTTCGAAGAATTCCGTAGATCCATTCATCTCAACGGCGAGGCTTTCCGCTTTACCCGATGGCTTCCGGATGGTGATGAGCCTCGACACCTCAACAGTATTATCCTCATCCACCTTAACCAAATCGTGAGGACGTGCCTTCCGGTTTACAATCCTTCCGGTTTGATCGGCAAGTTTAAATATAGCCGACAGTCCACTGCACCCACGGTTCCATTCCCCGATGTTGAGTAGTCTGTTTGTCGCTTCTTTGAAAATTCGTTTTGCTTCGTTGATGGATGCGGCGGTAACACTTTGTTCAACGGCCGCAGATGTAGGTAGTGCCAGTTCCATCCTGGGTTTGATATTGGCTTGGT
>DASRSO010000037.1:0-15541 GCA_035656375.1 Cyclobacteriaceae bacterium
TGCTATCGGGTATCGAGAGTATGGTTCCTTCGGTAATACTGATCAATGCGCCGTTGTTGACAAAAGTCTGTGCAGCGACGTCGCCGGCGCCGAATGCGATCAACAGGAAAAGCAATATGATGTGATTGAGGCGCATGTTACTTGTTGCTGGCCTTGAGTCCAACTGCTTTCTTGATCAGTTCGATCTCTGCCATCAGCATCTCGACTTTCTTTTCGCTTTCAGAAAGTTTCGCGTTAAGGTCGGTGATCTGGTCTTGTTGTTCCTGCACGGCTTTTACGAGAGGTGCAACGAAGTCGCTGTAGCGGAGGCCGAGGGTTTTTTCTTTGTTTCCTGCGATTGTGAGAACTGCGTTTGTTTCACCAACGATTGCCTGAATATCCTGTGCTATGAAACCCCAGTTGGTTCTTTTGTCGCTGAGATTCTTCATTGTGTATTGTACCGGCTTAAGTTTCATGATAAGATCAAGGCCAGTATCGATCGGGCGAATATTTTCCTTGAGACGACGGTCGGAAGCAGCCGTGAAACCAACGTTTCCTTCAATAACGCCAATCGAACTGTTGCCAAGGCGGATTTTGTTGTTATCATCAACAACAGTCTGATAGCCAATGGCTATTGAGTTTTGTGTATTAGAGCCAACGACATTAGCCTGGTAACCTATGATGGTATTTCGACCGCCAGTAGTGACTGCCAGGCCGGCACTGTTGCCCATAAAAACATTTTCTGTCCCGGTCGTGACGACTCGCCCAGCCTTTTCACCAACAAATGTATTTGGTCCACCGGTTACGGCTCTGCCAGCCTCGGCTCCCAGGAATGTGTTCCCGTTATAACTGCTCGTGGCGTTTCCCAGGCCCGCTTGCCAGCCGATAATAGTATTCAAAGTACCTTGAGTCATATTTTGACCGGCCTGCGATCCCATCGCCACATTCCAAGCTCCTGTTGTTGCCGTGCTCCCCGCGTTTGGTCCATAAAACACGTTGTCAGTTCGGGTACCGGTGGCACCTAAGCCCGCCATCGGTGAACCAGCAAAAAGGTTTGCAGTACCAGGAGCGCTGATCAACACACTTGCACCCGGGGCACCCCAAACAACGGTGGTACCCGATGTCTGCAATATTTGCCCATTGGATCCTGCAGCAAGCTTACTCACTGCAACAGCCGCCGTCGTACTTATATCCGCATCCGCAATAGTGAGGTTCGCAATTTCAGCAGTCGTTACCGCACCGGTTGCTATATCGGGGTTAGGATACGTTCCTGTAAGATCTCCTCCGGCTGCGCCCGACGGTGCTGGTGCGTTCGCCCATTGCGTTGTTGCGCCAACCGTTGTTAGTACCTGTCCTGGCGTTCCGCTGGGTGCGATCTTCGAAACAACGATCCCGGCACCTGCGGCAATGTCGCTGTTTGTAATAGTGTTGTCTGTAATATCGGTAGTCGAAACTGTGTTATCCAATATATCCGTCGTACTCACCGAGTTATCTGTAATGTCTGCGCTCGACACAGTGCCATCCAAAATCTCTGCCGTCGTTACTGCATTCGCTGCAATGTCAGGGTTAGGATAAGTTCCCGTCAGATCTCCGCCCGCTGCACCACTTGCTGTGGGTGCCGTTGTCCACGTAGGCGTCGTACCTACCGTTGTCAGCACTTGTCCCGCAGTTCCCGCCGCAAGTTTTGTTACCACTATTCCCGCCGTTGCACTAATGTCACCATTCACAATCGTCAGATCAGTAATATCTCCACTCGACACAGTGCCATCCAAAATCTCAGCCGTCGTTACTGCATTCGCCGCAATGTCAGGGTTAGGATAAGTTCCCGTCAGATCGCCGCCCGCTGCACCACTTGCTGTGGGTGCCGTTGTCCATGTAGGCGTCGTACCCACCGTTGTTAAAACTTGTCCCGCAGTCCCCGCCGCAAGTTTTGTTACCACTATTCCTGCCGTTGCACTAATGTCACCATTCACAATCGTCAGGTCAGTGATATCACCACTCGACACACTGCCATCCAAAATCTCTGCCGTCGTTACTGCGTTCGCCGCAATGTCGGGGTTAGGATAAGTTCCCGTCAGATCGCCGCCCGCTGCACCACTTGCTGTCGGTGCCGTTGTCCACGTAGGCGTCGTACCCACCGTTGTCAAAACTTGTCCCGCAGTTCCCGCCGCAAGTTTTGTTACCACTATTCCCGCCGTTGCACTAATGTCACCATTCACAATCGTCAGGTCAGTGATATCTCCACTCGACACACTGCCATCTAAAATCTTTGCACTCGTAATCGCATTGTTCGCAACCGTCGGGTTCGGATAATTACCCGTTAAATCTCCTGCCGCCGCTCCCGAGGGAGGCGTGCTTGTCGGGATCGTCACTGTTTGGGGTCCGCCCGAGATCCTGCTGATCGTCAAACCACCCGTAGCACCATCGTAAGTCAGAGTCTGGTCATCCGTATTAGATCCCAACGATCCGAGATTAATCGGAGTCGCCGATGGATTGTTCGTGATCTTCAACGTTGAGCCAGTCAACTCAAGATCCTGCGGAACATTCACCGTCGATAAATCAATCGCAGTAGCCGAAGGGTTGTTTGTAATTTTTAATGTCGACCCCGTCAGGTTCAGATCCTGCGGTATGTTCAGGTCCGAAAGGTTGATCGGCACTGCCGAAGGGTTCCCCGTAATAACCAGCGTAGAACCATCGATCTCCAGCCCCTGTGGTATCGTGGAGATCGTAGTGCCAGAGATTGTAATACCCTCACCACTCTGGAAAGTTCCCCCACCCGTTCCAATCTCCTTCCATGCCGACGAATCCCAGTAGTAAAACTTCTTCTGATCGCTATCGAAAACCATGAGGCCATTCTCCTTTGCCGACAGCCCACCGGTGAATGAGCTCGCCGTTCTCTGCGCCGTCGTCAGCTTTGGAATGAGAAGTCCCTGGTTGTTTCCAGGAGATATCAGCTCCAGCACGGCATGCTTGTTTGGGTTGGAAACTCCAATCCCGACCGAATTCTGAGCGTTAGCGAAAATTGCAGGGGCAATAAAAGAACAAGCGAGTACTACGTCTCTCCACTTCATAGTGTTTGGTTTTAACCCTGTTGCATATCGAACAGGGAGGGGGAACTAAAACTACGAGAATTCCGCAAAAAAAAGGCAATTTTGCGCCTATGAAATTCGGAACGAAAGCAATTCACGCGGGCGTCGAGCCCGATCCAACAACGGGGGCAATAATGACCCCTATCTATCAGACATCTACTTACGTACAGGAATCTCCCGCGAAGCATAAAGGCTACGCATATGCCCGTGGTGCCAACCCCACACGGAACACGCTGCAGAAAAATATCGCGGCCCTGGAGAATGGAAAGTTCGGACTGTGCTTCAGCTCCGGCATGGGCGCCACCGACGCGGTTATCAAGCTGCTGAAACCCGGCGACGAAGTTATTACAAGCAACGACCTGTACGGCGGATCGTTCCGTATGTTCACCAAAATCTTCGAGAAGTATAATATCAAGTTCCACTTCGTTGACATGACCAACACGAACTCATTCGCGTCCCTGGTCAACGACAAGACACGCATGCTCTGGATCGAAACTCCCACGAACCCACTCATGGGCATTACCGACATCGAAGCGTGTGTGGCATTGGCAAAGAAAGTGAACGCAATTGTAGCTGTCGATAACACGTTCGCGTCACCATATCTTCAGAATCCACTGGATCTCGGTGCCGATATCGTAATGCATTCCGTCACCAAGTATCTCGGGGGTCACTCCGATGTGATCATGGGCGCGCTTGTGATGAACGATGAGAAACTTTACCAGGAGCTCGCATTCATAACAAACTCATGTGGCGCTGTTCCCGGACCACAGGATTCATTCCTTGTACTTCGTGGCATCAAGACATTGCATCTTCGCATGGAACGTCATTGCACGAACGGCCGCGCCGTGGCCGAATTCCTTCGCAATCATCCTAAGGTTGGAAAAGTTTACTGGCCTGGTTTTTCAGATCATCCCAATCACAACATCGCTCGAAAGCAAATGAGAGACTTCGGTGGTATGCTTTCGTTTGTACTGAAAGATGACAGTGAAGATAAAGCAAGGAAACTAATGGAGTCGGTTGAACTCTTTTCGCTTGCCGAATCTCTCGGTGGCGTTGAGTCACTGATCAACCACCCGGCTTCAATGACACACGCCAGCATTCCAAGAGAGTTAAGGATCAAGAATGGATTAAGCGATTCACTTATCCGCTTGAGTGTCGGTGTAGAAGACATCGAAGATCTCCTCGCCGACCTCACCCAGGCGCTGTCGAAGATCTAATTCACGTTGTTGTTCTTCGCCCTGCGAATGTGACGGTTCGCACGATCTTGCTTGCGGTCCAGGCGACGACGCTCGGCTACTGTTACATCTCCGTCGGCTTTCGCACGATGTTCCGAACGGCGAATGTGACGTTGCTCTGCACGCAATGCCCTTGTTTCTCCGCGATTCAATTCACCACTTGCCTGTCCCTGTGCAATACGCGCCTGTTGCGTAGCCTGGCGTGCATCAACGCGCGGCGTTCTTTCCTGCGAAAATGCAGCGACAGCGAATAATATGAATGCGGGGATTAGAATGATCTTTTTCATGTCCTTTTTTTCATTTTTAGACATGAGTTTCACCCAAAGGTTTAATAGGGTTTAATACCTTTTTCGGCCTTTTTTGATCTTTCGGGCCTTACGGTCCTGCTTTTCCTCGGTCCGGATCTTTTTCTTTAGCGAGAGGTCCTTTTTTCCGCTCTTCGATTTCCTGGTCGATTCGTGCACGTATCGCTGATCCGACGTCATTTTAGACGACTCTTCGGTGGTCAGTTTTTTGGATTTCTTCTGAGCAAACGTGAACGTAGAGATAGCCAACAAGACAAAAAGTAGGATCGCTTTCTTCATTATAACTGTAGACAGGCTTTTATACTGTTCTCGCTACAAAGGTAACGTAATTATGAATTCGCTGCCTCTGCCACGGGCGGTCTCCAGGTGAATATCTCCCTTGAGGCGATCGACGAGGGTTTTAACAATTGCTAACCCAAGTCCATTTGAGCTTTCACCACCTGTGGGGCGGGCACTGAGCTTCTTGAATTTCTGAAAGAGGAAAGGACGGTCGTCGTCGTGGAAGCCGGGACCATTATCTTTTATCGACAGCGTCAACTTTCCGTTCCTGGTGCTGGCCGTAACCTTAACGTCCGAATCATTCGCTGAAAACTTGATTGCATTCGAGAGCAGGTTATCGACGATCCTGCTGATGTAGCTGGGATCGGTTGTCACAAGTTGATTGGCGTCAACTTTCAGGTCGATCTTTATCGCCTTGGTATTGGCATTCACCTGCATGAGTTTTACACGCTCATCAAGCAACTGACTGATGTCCACTTCTTTTTTATCGGGAGCATCACGCACTTCTTCGAGTGCATTTACATCGAGCAGGTCTGTGATCAGGTCCAGCCCCGAACGTGTAGCATTGCGAATATGCTTAACGTAGTCTTTTTGTTTGCCCGAGAGGTTATCCTCTTTTTCTATGATCGACGCCAGGCCGGAGATCCGGTTCAACGGGGCTTTGAGGTCGTGAGCAACGATACTCATCAGCGTGTTCTTCTCCTGGTTAAGATCAGATAATATCTGGTTACTCCGCGAAAGGTCTTCGTTGTGGCGTGAGATCGCCTCGCGTTGACTTACAATATGAGAGTTCTGCAATGCCAGTTTATGATTAACGATTCTCCTTCGGCGACTGTTGATCCAAAGAATAGCAGCGATGCTTGTGACCGACGCAGCGACGACGATCAGGGTAATGTTGTAAGCGCGTTGCTTGGCGATGGTCGCGATGTTCTTTGCTTCCTGCACTTTCAGGATCTCGTAGTCGCGATCTTTCTTTTCGATCTCGATTTGAAACTGGAGTCGTTCGATCTGCCGGGCGAGGTCGGTATTCTCGAGCATTCCTGAAAAGATCTTGTAGCGATTAACATACTCTTCAGCACGGGGTTTATCTTTCCTGGTGTCGTATATCTCGGCGAGCAGGTATGATGCGTCGCGTTGGAACAGAACATTGCCGGAGCTCTCAGCCGACTCGAGCGTTTTTCGGAGCAAGGCGATTGCGCGGGCGTAGTCTTTTTTCTCGTGGTAGTATTTTGCCTGGAGGAACGTGGCACGGAGAAACATCTTCTGATTAGTCTGCTCGGTGATCGTGCCCAGAACGTGCTCTGTGCGATCGAATGCTTCTTCGAGATCGCCTTTTTCGAGGAGAACTTCCGCAAGCCCGATCGAGAGCTCGGCACGCGTAACGGGATCGTTGATGCCTGTCGAAGCAGAGTCGGCCTTGAGGAAAAATTTCAGTGCATCCTCGCTGTTTCCCGCAGCCTGGTAGATCAGTCCAAGTTCCATCAATGACGAAACGATCATGCGTGGTTCACCCACTTCCTTCCGGAGATTAAATGCGGTTCGCGACATCTCAAGTGCCTTTTCGAAGTCATGCTGTGTACTATAGACGCTGGCGATACTCCTGTTCACATACGCCTGCCCCGACTTGTCACCGAGTTCTTCAAACAATTCTTTCGAGCGGATAAGATTATCGAATGCGCGAACAAGGTCGCCCTGGTCGTAAAACATGCGGCCAAGGTTGTTGTATCCGTGAGCAAGTTGTGTTGAGTCCTTTTGTTCGGCCGCCATGTCGATCGCAGCCCGATGGAATTCAAATGAATTCTTGTAGTCGCCTTTGTTTGCGTATGCAAGTCCAATAAAACTTAATGGTTTCGAAAGACCGGCCCCCAGCTTGATCTTTTCACCAAGTTCGAAGGCGCGATTGCAGTAAATAATGGTGCTGTCGGGATAAGAGTACCGGAACTCGAAACCTATCGATGAAAGGATATCAAATTTTTGAGGGTCGGCCGCAGTAGCCAGTTGAGTACGAAGTTTCTTAACGGCGTCGAGATTTTGGGATGCGGAAGGAAAAGCGATCGCCACAGCTGTGATTAAAATGATTACAGCTTTAGTGTACAATCTTCTCGTTGTTTCCGCCATCAACGTCCCGAATTCACCAATAAATTAAGCGATCAATCCTTCTCAACAAAATTAAGTTCCCGTGAATATGTTTCGTCTACAGCACTAAGTGCGATAAGAGCGATCAAGGCAGTAATAATTATCACCGTAAGGGCCCCATACAACATGCCTATCTCTTCACGGAGGTACTGAAAAAGCCAGGTGATAGGAATAACAGTTCCCCTTATAAAGTTCGGTACCGTCGTTGCAACTGTTGAGCGGAGGTTTGTTCCAAACTGTTCTGCGGCGATCGTAACGAAAAGTGCCCAGTAGCCGATGCCGAAGCCGAGCAGGAAACATTTAACATAGAAAGCACTGGATGTTTCGATCGGGTAGAATAAATACACACAGACCAAACCGAATGTCATGATCACAAACAGCAAGACGATCTTCTTTCGCGACTTTACCAACTGGCTTAGAATGCCACTGCCAAGATCGCCTACGGCGAGGCCGATATAACTCCACATTACTGCGTCGCCGGCCACAATGGTATCAGATAAACCCATAGTTTTTGCGAACTCGGGTGAGAATGTGATGAGGATGCCGATCACAAACCAAATGGGCAGGCCGATGAAGATGCAACCCATGAATTTCTTAAGTCGTTCCCAGTTGCCTACCAGCTGTAATAAATTGCCTCGCTGAATGTCGGACTCTTTTACTTTTAAAAATATACCCGACTCCATTACACTTATCCGTGCAATCAATAGCAACAATCCCAATCCACCTCCAATAAAGTAAGCGATCTGCCAATCGAACTGCTTCGCAACGAAGTTGGCAAACACAGCTCCGAACAAACCAACAGTTGCAACCAATGCCGTTCCGTATCCCCTGATCTTCGTTGGCAAAATTTCCGAAACGAGTGTGATGCCTGCGCCGAGCTCGCCGGCAAGTCCAATGCCTGCGATGAACCTGAGTATGGCATATTGAGGCACCGTTTCCACGAAACCATTACCGATGTTAGCGAGTGAGTACAGTAAAATGGAACCGAATAGTACCGACAATCGGCCCCTTTTATCGCCCATGATTCCCCATATCAATCCGCCCAAAAGGAGTCCTCCCATTTGCACCTGGAGGAGAAATTCTCCCTGCCGGAAGAGCTCGGAATCGGGTACACCCAGGGCGATCAGGCTGGGTCGCCTGACAATGCTAAAAAGGAGGAGATCGTAGATATCCACGAAATAACCGAGTGCGGCAACGATTACCGGAACGCTGAAGAGTAACTTAAAGTCCTTGTCCTTAGACATAGGTGGGGCTTTTGGTTAGAATAGTGCTAAAATCGAATTTTTGACGATATTTAGTAAACCTTTTGGGTTTTTGATGGCTTGATCGCCACTGGTTACAAAATACCACCAAAGAGGTATTGCTGTAGCGTAGCCCAATATTGACATTTGACGTTAAAGCCCCCACCCCGGTATGAAAAGACATGTTTTCCCAGTGATCTTTGTCGTTGGATTGATCCTGATCTTGCTGCAGATTTTCTTATAATCTGCCATACCAGCGTTCATTTTCACAATCAGATCATTTCCCGGACAATAATAGATAGAGCACTATTCCCCCCACCGGGAAGAATATGATCAACAGCACCCACAAAAATTTCTGGTTGGTCGTACGGTTGCTATCCAGCAGCTGGATGATGAAGTAGATGACCAGTATGAGGTAGAGAAACGGAAAAATCAGTCGGATCATATCTCGCTCAGTTATTCTCAAGTATCTTAAAGATCTCGTCAAGGTTGGGAGTAATGATGATCTCCGTGCGACGGTTCTTAGCCTTGTTCTGCGGTGTATCGTTGGCAGCCAAAGGATAATTTTCACCCTTACCAGAAGCTGTAACCTGGTTTGCTGCAAGTCCCGCACCCGTCAATATCTTAACAATCGACGTAGCGCGCATTACGCTAAGGTCCCAGTTGTCCTGCATGTATTTTGATTTTGTAGAGATCGGAACATTATCGGTGTGACCTTCAACCATGATCTGCAGATCTTTCTGGTCTTTGATCGCTTTCGCTAATTGTTGAAGGGCAGTAACACCCTTCTTGTCGACATCGATACTTCCGGAACCAAACAATAGTTGTTCGGCGAGTGACACGTAAACCTTTCCGTTCTTCACGCTCACGGTGAGGTCGCTTGCCTTGAAGTCCAGCAATGAGTTAGCGATCTTGTTCTTCAGGTCCTGGACGGCTTTGTCTTTGTTGGCAAGAGTAGTCTCAAGCTCCTTTACTTTCTTTTCCCGTTCGGCGAGACTGGTGCTCAGGGAGTCGTTCAGCTTTCTTGTTTTTTCGAGATTATCCTGGATAGCGAGGAGTTGTTCTTTCTGAACCGTCATGTCGCGATTGAGCTTGCCGCTGCTGTTGAGAAGATTCTTGTAGTATGAGTTAAGTTGCTCGTATTCTTTGTTGAGGTTATCGAGCTTTTGAGAAGTGGCGCGATAATCGATGCCGAGTTTGGAGGTATCGGTTTTCAGCTGCGCGAGTTTTTTGTTAAGATCCTCAAGTTGCGCATTGGCGCTGTCAAGTTGTTTCGCCTTCTCGTGGAGCTCGCCTTCGGTCTTTACCTTTTGTGCGAGCATATCGTCGAACTTCTTCTTACTGACGATACATGAACTGGCAATGAAAGAAATTAGAAAAAAAATAGGGAGTGCAAACTTCATCTTTGTAGAGGGGTATTATCGAACAAAGTAAGTCGTTTTCCGATATATTTACCAAACTAAGATGTTAGAAAGAGACCTGCCCAGAAGCCTTAAGCTGACACCTGATAGAATCGATTTTACGTCGAACGACTACCTCGGGCTTTCACGTTCAGCGGACCTTCATAAAAGGATAAGCGAAGTGTACGAGTCACTGCCTGTAAAGAGAAACGGGTCTACGGGCTCTCGACTTCTGTCGGGCAATAGCGAGTTGGTCATGCAGACAGAAGAGAAGCTCGCGGCAATTTTTAGAAGCGAAAAAACCTTGCTGTTCGACTCGGGTTATTCGGCAAACCTGGCCGTGCTTTCTACATTTTGTCATCGTGGAGACTCCATTTTGATGGATGAACGATGTCACGCAAGCATTAAAGACGGCGCACGACTAAGCCTTGCCAACAAATGGAACTTTCGTCACAACGACCTCGATGATCTTGACAGGAAGCTACAGGTTACAACCAACAGTAAATGGATCGTTGTAGAATCGATCTATTCGATGGATGGAGATCTTTGTCCACTGGAAGATATTGTGGCACTCGCCAAAAAATATGACGCAAGAATAATCCTCGATGAGGCACACTCCACTGGCGTTATGGGCACGGGGGGAAACGGTTACGCCAATCACCTGGACCTCCAAAAAGACATTGATATTCGAATATACACTTTTGGAAAAGCGATGGGGGTGCATGGCGCGTGTGTTGCAATGGAGCACTGGCAACAAAATTACATGGTGAACTTTTCGAGGCCGTTCATTTACACCACGGCTCCGTCGGATCACTCAGTCGTGTCGATCTCATGCGCAGTCGATTATCTTAGGGAGCATATTTATTTACAAGAGGAATTGAAGTCACGCATTGATCAATTACAATCGGAAACACAAATCCACGCCGTAATCGTACCGGGAGTTGAAGAGGTGCAACGAACAGCGTCATTACTACAAGAAAAAGGTTTCGATGTACGCCCGATCTTATCACCAACCGTAAGAGAAGGACAGGAAAGAATAAGGATATGTCTCCATACGTTTAACACTCCCGAACAAATCGGTTCTTTAATGAGCAATCTTAGGACGTTGGGGCTATGAAGAACATTTTTGTAACGGCGATTGGTACGGATAGCGGCAAGACATTGGTGTCGGCAATACTATGCGAGGCTCTCAGTGCACAGTACTGGAAGCCGATCCAGGCGGGATTTCCGAGAGACACCGATACTGTTGCATCACTGGTTTCAAATCTATCATTCAAGTCGCATCCGGAAAGATACTTATTAAATACACCAGCATCGCCCCATGCCGCTGCGAAGATCGATAATGTCAAAATCAACCTTAACGACTTTGCGCTCCCTACAAAGGAACTGTTAGTGATCGAAGGCGCCGGAGGTTGCATGGTACCTATCAACGACAATGATTTCGTGATCGATATGGCGGCTAAGTTGCCGTGCGAGATCGTGGTGGTCTCCAACCTGTATCTTGGAAGCATCAATCACACGTTACTCACCGTGGAGTTGCTGCGAAGCCGGAAACTCCCAGTGAAAGGAATTATTTTCAACGGGCCAAGAAATGAAGAGAGTGAACGCATCATTCTTCATCATTCTGGCTGGCCGTGTTTGCTTCGAATGGATAAAGAGACATCGATCGACCGGACCGTAGTGTCGCGCTACGCACAGCAAATCAAAAACACTCTTCAATGAGCAAGCTCCTCGACGACGACCTGAAGAATATCTGGCACCCGTTCTCACCAATTGCTGGCGAGCCCCCGGTTGTTGTAACATCCGCGAAAGGAATATACTTATACACCGAAGATGGCCGGAAGATCATCGATGGCATTTCGTCGTGGTGGGTGAACATTCATGGGCACAGCCACCCTTCAATTGCGGAAGCGATCTACAAACAAGCAAAGGAACTTGAGCATGTTATCTTCGCGGGCTTTACGCACCCGCCCGCTGTAGAGCTGTCGAAGAAACTTCTGAGCATACTCCCATCAAATCAGTCGAAGATCTTTTTCTCCGATAATGGCAGCACTGCCGTTGAGGTTGCTTTGAAGATGGCAATCCAGTACTGGCACAACCGGGGCACACCCAAAAGAAAAGTTATAGCAATCGACGGCTCTTATCACGGCGATACGTTCGGTTCTATGTCGGTAGGCGAACGCGGGTTATTTACTGATCCATTCTCCAATCATCTTTTCGATGCCGAATTCATTCCGTTTCCCGTCGATGAAAGGGCGGTGGATACATTCCAACAAATCGTAGACAAAGGCGACGTGTTTGCCTTCATCTATGAACCGCTCGTCCAGGGAGCCGCCGGTATGCGAATGTATCCTGAGCAAATATTGTCGCGACTGGTAGACATCGCACGCAAATCAAAAGTTTTGTGTATTGCCGATGAAGTGTTCACGGGCTTCGGAAGAACAGGACGTTTGTTTGCATCGACCATGCCCGACATTATGGCCTTATCCAAAGGACTGACCGGGGGAACGATGGCGCTGGGCATCACCACCTGCACCTCCGAAATTTTCAATGCGTTCGACTCGAATGAGCTTTCGAAGACGTTCTTCCACGGACATTCTTTTACAGCAAATCCGATCGCCTGCGCATCGGCCAATGCAAGCTTCGATCTTTTGATGACAAAAGAATGTCAGCAACGAATAATTGATATCTCAAAAGCACAGGCAACATTCCGCGACAAGCTAAAAGGCCATCCAAAATTGAACGATGTGCGTTCAACGGGAACTATCCTTGCACTGGAGATCAAGACAGACACCGTTACTTCTTATGGCAACAGCCTGAAGCATGAGATCTACAGGTTCTTTATGGAACGTAGCATCCTGCTAAGACCTCTCGGCAATGTGATCTACTTCCTGCCTTCATACGCTTTTACCGACGATGAGCTTTCGATCGTTCACAACGCGATCACAGGATTCCTAGAGCGACGCTGATACGCTCACGAGGCGGGTTTGATCAGGAACGTAGAAGGTCAACGCCTTCTGCTGTGCAATCACTGCCGGTAAACCCGTCGCTTGCAAAGGTTGTGGGATCAGCAGCTTGCCTGTCAGATCACACGCGTAAAAAATATTCTGATCCCGATCGAAAACAACCAGCACATCGTTTGTCAACCGGAGCTGTAGGTTGTCGGATGCCGGGTTGTTGATCTCGAACAGTTGCTTGCCATTTTTATCGAATGCAGCGAGGAACCCCTGCTCTGATTTCACCACGATAAAATCATCGCCAGTGGACGAAGCCACTAACCGGAACATCGCTTTCGGTGTCTTCTTCATCAACGCATTCTCCGAAACTTTCTTACCCGATGTGCTGACCTGTATCATGGTTCCGTCTTCGGAAACAAGAACGAACTGCTTTCCGTCCGACACCACATCGCCCGATGGCCTGACGTTGAGCGACAGCGGGAATCCATCGATAATATCACCGCGGCGATTGAATGCGAATATCTCTCCTTCGATCGTCACCGCTTCGTAGTAGTCGCGCTGACGGATCCTCACGTGAGTAGGCGCGTCGGAGAATGCGCGGGGAAGATTCTTCGACTTCCATCCATCGAGCAGTGCGCCATCGAGGTCCGAAACCTTGATCGTACCCGTAGCGTCGGCCATCAAAAAACGATACTCGCGGCTGCGATCATAGTCGATCAATGAAGTAAGCACAGCATTCTCCATTCCAACATTTTTCGGGTACCCATTTACATACCGGCCGAGCCGGTCGATCACATGGATTTTCCCGTTGGTGAGGAAGAGATACTGGAGTTTACCGTTCTTTAAGAGATCTACCTGGTAAACTTCGCCCTGGATCGGTCCGGGTAACTGAACGCTCCATAACACTTTCTGATCTTTTGAAACGAGGTGTACCTGGTTCGAAGCATCGGCGACTATGATCTCCGTGCTCTTGTCGTTGTGATTGCGAACGGTCCATGGTGCACCGAGGGCTTGTCCGAAGTCGAGGCCTTTCTTTACGTTCTTAACGATTGCTTTCTTTTCGGAACTCTTTCCGAACTGCATGACGCTGCTGGCATAATAGTCGCCTTCGAGCGCATAGAACTGCATTGAGAATTTTTGTGGCTGACGAAGCGCCCCGAACAGTGATTCCATTTCGGAGCTTGTAAACACGCTTACGTTCGCCTCTTGTAATGTCGACTCAAGGAACTTATTCCACTCGAGTGATTTATTGAGTGTGTTCTCTCCAATCGTATCGATGAATCGCTTAAGGCCGGTTTCGCCATCACAAAACACGAGGAGGTTATCGACGATGGTGTAATACAGTTCCTGTGTTTCGAAACCCAACGGCCAGAATAAAGTTTTGGAGAGGCTGGATTGTTTGAGGACGTGCACGTCTTCGTTGGCGTAGCGTTCGTGGCTATACTGGTTATCTTTTGCGTGAGCGAGGTTGATCTTGTTGAGTTCACCCACGGCTCGAGTGATCTCTTTGAGTTCGGCGATGATAAGATGTTCGCCGGAAGGGAGTGCACAGAGGGCTATTTCATTATCAATTGCTTTAAAGAAAGCGTCGGTTTGAAATTTCGTTTTGCTTTCGAGAGAGGCGAGTTCTTCCTGGTCGTTGTAGTGGTCGCGGTCGTCGAGCCATTCCGATGGATTGCTGATGCCGAAGTGAATGAAGTATTTAAATTGATCGGGGAGCCGGCTGCGAAGGCTAAAAGGTACGGGTCGTTGCGATTTGAATATTGACAGAATGCTGGAGTTGGCAAGCGAGTCGGTGGCGAAGCCGTTGAGTAATAACGTGCTGCCGTTGCCGGTCCATCGGAGGTCGAAGAGCATGGCGTCGGTGAGTTGTGTGGCCTGGAGTACGGGCTCTGTTAATCCGCGTGATGTTGCGCTTCGGAATGCGGGCCAGTTGATGTAAAGATTTCCGTCGTCTTGTTTAACGTTGGAGAGTTGGAAGAGTCGTCCGTGTTCTTTTTTGAAGGTGGGGTTGTTTTCGGTTTTTATATGACGGATGATCTCTTCGACGAGGAGTCCGTGAGGGCTAACGATCCAGACGCCGCGTACGTGAGCGATGGACATCCAGGGTTGGTTGTTGCGGATGACGTCGTTTATCTGGATTGCCTGGAAGGATCGTTCCCGTATAGTTGCATGTTGGATGGCTTTGGCGAGGTCGAGCGGGTTTGATGTTCTTGTTTTGCGGATGATGGCGACGACACCGGTTTTATTGCCGAGTGATTGAATGCTGAAGAGCCAGGGTTCGGGTGCTTTATTTATGGAGTCGCTTTCGAGTAACAGTGAAACGAGGCCGGCGGAATCGGCGTCGAGGCGTTGGAGGAGGCGTGGTTGTTCTGTTTCGAGAACGGCAAGAGTGTGAGCGGGTATGAATTGCCAGGGGGAGAGGTCTTGTTTGCCGGGGCGGTTGGCGAGGTACCAGGCGGCAGTGCCGAGTGCGGCGATTATTAAGATGGTAACGATGAGTGCTTTCCTCACGGAAGGCAAAAGTAGTTTTTTTATTTTTTATCCTCGCGTTGGTTTAGTTGGCGGACCTCTTTGAGGAGGTGGTCTTTGCGGTGATCGGCCCTGGGGATGTTGATGGAGGTATAAATAAAAAAGCCCCACTCTTTCGAATGAGGCTTTGAATAAAAAAAGGCAACGACTTACTCTCCCGCGTTTTACCGTAGTACCATCAGAACAATGGTAAGGTGGGCGGGGCCCGCCGGCGCTGGACTGACGGGCTGCTGCTGGAGTGGGTACAAAATAAAAAAGCCCCACTCTTTCGAATGAGGCTTTGAATAAAAAAAGGCAACGACTTACTCTCCCGCGTTTTACCGTAGTACCATCAGCGCTGGTGGGCTTAACTTCTCTGTTCGGAATGGGAAGAGGTGATCCCCACCGC
>DASRSO010000038.1:0-1943 GCA_035656375.1 Cyclobacteriaceae bacterium
GACGACTTCCGTTTGTGGGAATCTGAAGAAGCCGCGTTTCGTACAGTGGGTAATATAAAGCGTCTCAACAGGCACAGGATCCACGAGATCAACCTGGTGAACTGTTACCTGGCAAGAACCAACCTGAACTATGTAAACCTGAAGGGTTCGAACCTGAATTCCGCTAACCTGAGTAACTCTTCTTTGATTGAAACAAATCTTGAGAACACTCGCTTCAACCAGACAAACCTTGAGAACTCTAATCTCAACCAGGCGAATCTGTGTGGTGCTTACGCAAGTGGTGCAAATTTCAAAGATTCATTCCTGATCAAAACTCAATTCGACGGTGCATTCTTAATTAAGACTAATTTTAAGAACGCATTTTTGATGGAAGCGAACTTGCAGAACAGTTATTTAATGGGTGCGGATTTCGAGAATGCAAGTTTATATAAGGCAGACCTCCGCGGTGCGAAAGGATTAACGCTCGAACAACTTTCTAAAGCCAAGACCTTGTATTTGGCTAAGTTCGATGATGAACTGCTTGAACAAGTAAAAACACAGATACCTGAACTGGTAGGTAGTTAATAAAAGAATTTATTACCTTTGTTTCAACAACGGTTTCGGAAACGAAGCCGTTGTTCTTTTTTTAACGATAGCGATCATGAGTAAGAAAATTTCATATTACACGAAGGACGGCCTCGATAAACTTAAAACTGAGCTCAACGACCTGAAGGTGAGAGGCAGGGCAGACATTGCGAAGCAAATAGCAGAAGCACGCGACAAAGGTGATCTCAGTGAAAATGCGGAGTACGATGCTGCGAAAGATGCGCAAGGTCACCTCGAAGCAAAGATCGCCCAGTTAGAAAACCTTTTGGCAAACGCACGTCTTCTCGATGAAACAAACGTCGATACTTCGAAAGTCTCTATCCTGTCGAAAGTAACCATCAAGAACAAGAAGAACGGGGCATCATTTACATACACGTTAGTTGCCGAAGAAGAAGCCGACCTTAAGTCGGGAAAGATCAGCACAACATCTCCGATCGGTAAGGGATTATTAGGAAAGAAGAAAGGAGAGAATGCCTTAATAAAAACCCCTGCCGGCGAAATGGAATTTGAGGTAATTGAGATCTCAGCGTAATGGCCAGTATTTTCACAAAGATCATCAACCGGGAAATTCCCGGGCAGATCGTTGCCGAAGACGATAAGTTCATTGCCTTTCTCGATATCATGCCGATGGTATTGGGTCATACACTTGTCGTTCCCAAAAAGGAGGTCGATTATATCTACGATCTTGACGACAACGATCTCGCAGCAATAAATCTCTTTGCAAAGAAAGTTGCCGCCGCTGTTCGGAAAGCGGTTCCATGTAAACGCATCGGTGTTGCTGTGATCGGCCTCGAGGTTCCTCATGCACACATTCATCTTATCCCGATGAATTCCGCGGATGATTTGAATTTCACAAGACCGAAGTTGAAGCCAACAGCAGAAGAGCTAGAGGCTGTTGCCGGGAAGATCAGGAGCTTTCTTAAATAAAATCGATATCCACGTTCAGGGGATATCGCATTAAATACTGCACCGCGTTATCCATCGTCATTCCTTCGAACAGCACTTTGTATAGCGTGTCGGTGATCAGCGCACGAACGCCGTAAGCATCTGCGCATTTTTTTGCGATGCGAACAGTATTCACACCTTCCGCCACTTCTTCCATGTCGTTAAGAATATCTGCGAGCTTTTCTCCTTTCGCCAGGCGATAGCCTACGGTGTAGTTGCGGCTGTTCGGACTGTTGCATGTGGTTACAAGGTCGCCAATACCCGCCACGCCTAAAAAAGCTTTCGTGTTACCACCTAATGCACGACCGAGGTATACCATTTCTACGGCACCGCGACTGATCAGCAAACCTTTTGCATTCTCGCCATAACCCAACCCGCTCAACGCACCCGATGCGATCGCGATAATGTTCTTT
>DASRSO010000039.1:0-3389 GCA_035656375.1 Cyclobacteriaceae bacterium
TGCGAAGAAGATGCGCGAGTCGGGGAGTATTGTAATAGCGGCGTTGATCTCCCCGTTTGAGATGGACAGGCGTCTTGCGAAAGAAATAATTGGCGCCGCGAATTTCATTGAGGTGTTTGTCGATTGTTCCCTGGCCACTTGCGAAAACCGGGATGTGAAGGGCCTGTATAAGAAGGCGAGGGCGGGGCAGATTGAAAACTTTACCGGTATCAGTTCTCCATATGAACCGCCAAAGTCACCCGATATAGTCGTGCGTACCGATCGGTCGGATGTGTCGGTGTCCTTCGATGAGTTACTGAAGTTTCTTAAGGCTGTTGTTTAAAATTATAGAACAGGTTGATCCAGCCGAGACGCGACAGCCTGAAGTTCCACGGTACGATCACGAGAGAAGCGATGGTGACCCACAAGCCATAGGTCCACATGGAAGGGTTGCCGGTAAACTTGAGTATAAGATAAACACCCACGATGACGGCCACCTGGATGGCATAGCTCACATACATGGCGCCGATGTAATAAGCGGGTTCCGGGAAAAAGTCGAGTCCACAGACGGGGCACACTTTGTTCATTTGGGCGAACCTGGGACTGAGGGGGCTGTTGATGAAGAACTGGCCTTCCTGGCAACGTGGGCACTTGTTGTGGAGGATGCTATAGAGTTTGGTTCCTTTGGCGAACATGACTTAAATGATTTTACAATAATAACGAGAAATGCGGTGAGGGAGAAGGGGACAAAAGAGGGATTGAGTGGGACGAAAGGAGGATTTTGGAGTGACTTGCGGGAAGGCGGCGGATTAAAGATAAATGAAACACGTGTTTTATGTTCTGGTTGGGTCGCTGCTGGCGGTGGCCTGCGGACGGGATTGCCAGCTCGATCCTTATAAATACGATGGGGTTGGGAGAGGACCGAAGATTGTCATTATGGATCGGATTGATAACTGCGACTACAAGGTGTGGGGTGATTTGCTATTTAGCTTTTGGGGAGAGTGGGAGGGTGTGTTGACGGCAACGCAGGATTCGTTTTTTATTAGAATGGATTCTGTCGGCGGAGCGCCTGTTTTGTTCCTGGATTTTACAAAGGAGGAGCAGGGTCGGTATTCAATTATTACTACATACAGGAATAGCGTTACGGTGAGAGTTGATAAGATTTACCAGCGTCTATCGAAAGGTGATGTGTATGTATTCAGGTTCGAGGATGCTCATGAATTGATGGAAGGGAAATTATAGCGGGCGTTGGTGGTAATATTTTGAAAGAAGAGATTGATTATTCGGACAGGGAGTTTGGGAGATTGCTTTGAGATTGCATTGATTTTTTTAAATTGAGTAACTCCGAAACAGTATGAAATTAATATCCAGTTTAATCGTTCCCGTCTTGACATTCCTGGCGTTAGGTTTTGATTTTAAACCTGGGATCCATGGCTGTTACATTTCATTTAAGTCCCCAACCAACTTAACTGCAGGTGCTCCGGAAAGGCTGCCGGAGGCTGCGAGAACGAGTAGGCCTGTAAGTACCAACGGGGGAGAGGTTGAAATTACGCGTATCGATGGCTATAGGGTTCTTTATAATAACGGTAAAAATGTTCCATTCGTGAATCTTAAAGTTGAATTGTCTGAGAGCGGTTCATACAAGGCTGACCAGAAGAACCTGGTTGAAAATCTGAAATATTTGATTTCAAATTCTTCGGGTATGGAAACGAAGGATGTGATAGAGCTTGAGTTTAATGGGCTCAAAGTTTACGGATTGAGTCGTGGGTCGATTGAGTCGGGCAGTACGTTAGGGATTTTTGTTATGTTCCCGGGCGATGATCTGGTGGTGTATTTCTATTTCAATAACCTGAAGCCAGAGTACAGGAATTTTGAGAGCTTGGAGGATTATAAGAGGCAGAGGGATAAGTTTATGGAGGAGTATACTAAGCACCTAAAGTCGTGTAAGGAATAAAAGTCTTTGAGTGAATGGCACTAAACCATTGATTGTATCAAATTCTGACGATTCGAACCTGACTTTATAGGGTTGTATCGGACGTCGTGAGTCAAGTTTCTTACCAGGATGTGCATTCAATTGTTCATAACGTTTCGCTCTAACACGAGCATTAATCCTCGCTTGGCTTTTGGGTGTGGTAATTTCGCTTTGCGAAGACTTGAGATTTTTTGTGCTCTGCCTTAAAGTCATCAAAATAGACCTCCTTACTCACCCCCGGTTCCTCCTCATTACTCAAATACACATACACATATCCCGCCTCGGCAATCGGCTTCATCAACCTCAGCGTATCATGAGGTACATTCGATCCGTCCTCCAATCCAGCAATTGTAAGCGGTGCAAAATCCACGTCTAAACTATTAACATCGAACTCTTTGTTAATATAAATATAGTTAAGATATACCTTTGGTACAGCAGAGTTTTCCTGGTGCCCATTTCCCCATGCCCATGGCATTAGTTGGATTCAACTTCCCTTATGCCCTTTATTTATGTGGGGCAGCAATTGAATACAGGACTTAAAGGTGGTATATCTACTTACTCTCCAGAATCTGGGCAACTACGTTTGCTAAGTACTCGACCCCGTACATGTCTGGCTCACTAGAGTTTTTATTCAGCGGCGTGGAAAACTTATCTTTATCGCCCGGCCCTAAAAATCCAAACATTACTATTTTCCCTTCGATATCGCTTCTTCTCAATTTACCACTAAGGACTTCCGAGGCGGAAAAAGTCTTAAACTTCCGGGTTCCATTGGCATAGTCAACTCTTACCTTCGTCGGGTTATTGTTCACAAAGTGCACGGCTTTCAGACTGTCAAATGCCATTACTGTAGTTAAGCTAAAATGATAGTAGATATCTTCGCTAAAACTACCTTTTTGCCACACTGTGAATTGATTCGGTATCTCCGTCTCTCCGATGTTCACTTTTGCGCTCACAAAGCCAGTCTTAGCGTGTGTTGGAAAAAACTCTACGGCACAGGTTAGCGCTATCGAAATAATTTCTTTTCCATCAATATCTTCACCTAGAGAAGATATTTCACTGGCCATCACCAAACCCTTGCTGCTTTCCAGAACATTGAATAGATCTATGTCATCCTTGTCTCCGATGTATTCCGGAAAAGCCACATCCAACGAAACCACTTTGGGATTAAGAGAGTTTATGATTGACAGTTCCTTTGCAATCCGCCCTTTATCGTAATTGCCCACGTTAATCAGAACAATATCTTCAACACTAGGTTGCGACTGGCAGGAGCCGATCACAAAATTGGTGAGGATAAGTAATATTATATTAAGAGGTTTCACTGCGTAATTAACGAGTTGGTGCGCCACTACTCAGTCGATTCTTTTTAGGTTTATCACTAGGACTTAGAATGAAATTCCAATATTTATCCCATACTGTCGGAGCACTTAAACATCCACCA
>DASRSO010000040.1:0-4703 GCA_035656375.1 Cyclobacteriaceae bacterium
TGAAAATATTTTCACCAATCATCTTCTTGTCAATCGCCACCTGGATAGCAACAACCAGTATGTAAATGACTCGCTCACGAATATTCTTCAGTACACATTCACTCAATCGAAACTTTCAGGCTTCGCATTGTACACTAAAAAGATCACTGCCGGAACGATCAGCGCCGGTGTGAATACCGACCTGTACATGTTCAATTTTATCGACAGCGCCAGGAATATCAACGCCGGCGATGCGGACTACTGGCAATGGAGAACACGTTGGGACAGTAAAGACCAGGCGGTGCTGCTTCAGCCGTTCATTCAATGGAAGTACCCGGTGAACGACAATGTGGAATTGCTCGCCGGCCTGCACAGTCAGTATTTTTCGCTCAGCAATAGTTTCGTCGCTGCCGAACCGCGTCTCGGACTCAAGTGGAGGAGCAACGAACGAAACACGTGGAATTTCGGAACGGGTCTTCACAGCCAGATCCAACCATCATACATTTATTACTATGGTTCCCGCAACGATGCTTCGGGTCAGCCAATTCTCGATAACCTTCGGCTTGGGTTCACCCGCAGCGCTCACGTAATTGGCGGATTTCAGCGAATGATGAGCTCGACGATACGAATGAAGACGGAAGTTTATTATCAATACCTGTTCAATGTTCCAGTCGAAGAAGAGACTTCGTCGTTCTCGTTGGTTAATTCGGGCGCGGGATTCTCGAGATTCTTTCCCCGCAAGCTTGTCAATACAGGCACAGGCAGAAACTACGGTGTTGAATTGACGGTCGAGAAATTTTTCAGTAAGGGATATTTATTCCTGTTGACCGGGGCCCTGTTCGAAGCGAAGTACCAGGGGAGCGATAAGGTATGGCGCGACACTGACTTCAACGGGAACTATGCGTTCAACGCACTGTTCACAAAAGAATGGACGTTGAAAACACGAAACACAATTTCAGTTGGCAGCAAGATTACGACAGCAGGAGGGAGGAGGTACGGTCCTGTGGATGTTGCTGCGTCGGAGCGCGAGAAAGATGTGGTCTTCGAAGATGCTACGAGGAACTCGATGCAGTTCCGGCCGTACTTTCGTTTCGATATCCGGTTGAACTACAAGATCAATCGCCCGAAGGTGACGCATGAGATAGCCGTAGACCTTGTGAACCTTCTGGGTACGAAGAATATTTTGAAACTTACTTACGCACCGGATCCGGCAACGGGGAATAATATAAGAGAAGAGTACCAGTTGGGATTCTTGCCGCTGTTCTATTATAGAATAGACTTTTAGCGGTTATCCTGGAATTGTTTTTCGAGAGGTCCTTGCTTTTCAAGGTCTGCGATGATCTTTTTATCGAGAGGGCTTTCCTTTATCACGTTATAGTTCTCCCAGAAGTCTTTATTGTATGGCAGATCCTGGTATTGAAGCCCGTAACTTTTCATTTTCTCTGTAATACCTATCCGCTCTTCGGGTTGCACGTCTATATCGTTGATCAATAGCTCCTGGAAAAGCTCGGTAACGAGTTTTACCTCCTTCGACTTCATGTCTTCCCACGTGATACGTGAATCCATTTTTATATAGTTAGGATAGAGCTTCCCGTTGAACATCCTGAAATCGAGAGTTCTTTTAAAGTAATCGTACACCCCGATCATTCCATTCTTTTTCACACGATCGTTGGGGTTGTTGGAATATTCCATGTGGATGATCCCGAAGTTTGTCTTATCGACATAAAGAGTGAGTTCATATTCGCCGTGATAGCCGATCACGAAGATATCGTGTCCGTTGAAGAATGAGTCGTGATCTCGCTTCATGAGGCTGTCGTAAAAAATATCGTCTTCGGGGAAGTGACGATACTTAACGCTGTTTTGTAGCAGCAGCTCTTCGAGCAGGTTGCTCTGTTCGAAGTAACTGGTGAATTTATTTCCGTACCCGATGCTTCGTCGTACTTCCATTAATGCCACACGTTCTCTCAGCTTTTTATAGTTGCGTGGCGCACGGTAGTTTTCGTCGTAGATCTTGGTTGCAGCTTCGAGAAGAGAGATATAGGTATTATCTACTTTTTTGAGATCGCGATAAAAGCCATCCATGACGTATGGTTCCGAGGGGTAGTTCTGTTCGATGCGCGACAGTGCGATGCGTAGCACTTCTCCCCCACTTAGTGAATCTTTAACCACAACTTCTTCGAGTACGAACGTGGTTTTTTCGAGCTCAATGACCATGTCGCGCTTGTCGAGAAGTGTCCAGACCGGCGCTTCAAAGTTTTTATAGCCTAAAATGCTGATGGCGAGAACATCGTTACGGTATTCGGCCGGGAAATGAAAATCGAATTCGCCCTGGAGGTTGGTGATGGTACCAATGGACCGGTCCTTGATTCCGACACTCGCAAAAACCAGTGGCTCTTTGGTTTCCTTATCGACCACTTTCGCGCTAATCGTCAGTCTTTGGGAGACGGCCACGGAGGAAATTAAGCACAGAAAAAGGATCAATAATCGTGGCATATTCGTTGTATAGACGAAAACCCCCTTAGGTAACAGCAACCAAGGCCCGGGCGCTTAAAGATACTACTTTGAATATTAACCCATTTTTTCCATTCGACGCCGAAATGTCTCCTTTAACTCTCGTAATGACTGTCCGCCGCAAATAGTGAATGAATCTTTAACTTTAATAAAGAATTTACGAGGTGAAGTGGTTGGATGACATTCCCCGAATCTGGAAGCAAGCTTACTTGCTGATCTGTACATGGCATGCGATAAACTTTGCCATTAGCGGGGTGGTCGAATGGAAGTTTTTCACTCCCGAATCGTACATCCTCTGGAACACACTCTTTCTTTTCGAAGCGCTGTGTATCTGTATTCTCCTCATCTTCATATGGACTTACTGGCTCTCGAGATTCCAGGCAATGATCCAGATTGCCGGGCACATCGCAGGTATCATCACGTTCTATTTTGTGATGGGTACCCTTTCGTACTATTTCAATGACTACATCGAAGGCCTCGTTTATTTTGAACACTGGCAGGAACACATGGTCGAGCTTCTCAGCTGGGATGCCATCCGTTTTCATGATCAGTACATCATAACAGTAGGTGTTTTCTATATCATCAGTTACTTCCAGGGCTTGCAGAAGAAAGACCAGGAGAAGAGCGAGCTCGCACTGAAGAACAAGGAGATGCAGATCTCGCTGCTTAAGTCGCAGATCAACCCTCACTTTCTTTTCAATACACTTAATTCGATCAGTACGCTTGTTCATTCAAGTAAGGAGAAGGCGAGAAAAGTTATCACGCAACTTTCCGACATCTTCCGGTATGCACTCGACTCACACAATGGCGAAATGGTGAAGCTGATGCACGAGATCGAGTTCATCGAAAATTATATTCTCATCCAACAGGTACGTTTTGGCGACAGGTTGATCTTCATTAAAGAGATCGATCCGACCTGCCTCGGTATGCGCATTCCGCCAATGATCCTTCAGCCACTGGTCGAGAACTCGGTGAAATATGGGATCGCCCCGAAGAAAGAAGGCGGAACGATCTACCTCTCCGTGCGCCGCGCGGGAGGAATAGTTTTCTTCGAGGTAAAAGACAATGGACTCGGCATCAACGCCAAGAAAGTGATGGACGGATCGAGCAGTGGTGTGGGAATGGCAAACACCGATCTGCGTCTGAAAAGCTATTTCGGACCGCAATCCGGGCTCCGCGTAAGGGCGACCGACCGCGGGTATTCCGTGAGTTTTTACATCGAGGACAAGAAACTGCAGCATGAATCCGTTCCGGATAGGAAGAACGGTGAGATCATAGAAGAACAAATTCACTTAAATTAGATAGTTAATTAGGGTTTAGGTATTAACACAATCACAAATGAGTACAACTTGCGTAATTGTTGACGACGAAAAACTGGCCAGGGATCTTCTCAAGGAATATCTTGAGAACTATCCGGACATCGAAGTTCTGGATGAAGCCGACCAGGGAACGGATGCTGTCGAGAAAATCGATAAGCTAAAACCTGATATCGTGTTTCTCGACGTGCAGATGCCTGGAATGACAGGCTTCGATGTTCTTGAAGATCTCGAGCATGAACCGTACGTGATCTTCGTGACCGCTTACGATCAATATGCAATTAAAGCGTTTGAAAAAAATGCTGTCGATTACCTGTTGAAGCCTCTCGACGAAGAGCGTTTCCGCAATGCAGTTAATCGTGCACTAAAGAGAAAAACACTCGAGCACAGTTCTATCGAAGACTTGCTGTCGTCGATGAAGAGTGAGCGCAAGGGCGCATACGATACGCACATTTTTGTGCAGAAGTCGGAGAAGTTGTTCAATCTTCCCGTCGATGAGATCGTGTATCTCGAAGCGTCGGGCGACTATACGATTATTACAACAAAGGCCGACCAGTTCGTGAGCTCTTCGGGCATTGGTAAACTGGAGGAGATATTGAACCCGGAGGTCTTCATTCGTGTACACAGGTCAACTATCGTGAATGTCAATTATCTGAAGGAGATCGAACGTCACTTCAATGGTGGAATGGTCGTGAAAATGCAGAGTGGCAAGAGCTTCCCGGTGAGTCGCACCTATGCGAAATTGATCCGTAAGAAAGTGGTTTAACAGCCATAACTCATATATTTGTCTCTATTAAGAGGCCCTGTAGCAGGCGCTGCAGGGCTTTTTTCATTTAGTGATGCTTGTACCCCCGGCATCACACCATTTTTTGATGAGAGCAATCGTCCTGGCGATCG
>DASRSO010000041.1:0-64406 GCA_035656375.1 Cyclobacteriaceae bacterium
AATTGATCATAAAACCCTGATTTCTCCTTACTCCTTGCTTCTAATTCTGACTCCTTAGCTTCTTCCTCCCCCCCTTTTTCTGGCATGCTTTTCGTAATTTTCTTACCATAAGACCCCTCAAAACATGAAATCGAAACTGCTGATCCCTGTTGTACTGATGATTGCTGTAGTTGCTGCGTCGTGCAGTTCAGGTGTTCTTGGAAGTAAAGTAAAGGAGCCCTTCAGGGGCAGAGCATACGAATCGAACAACCGTTTCTTCCGCGCTACCGGTAAAGGTGAGAGTTCACAAGACAATATCGCCAAAGGCAAGGCCGACATTGCAGCTAAGGCCGAACTCGCCAGCCAGGTTCAAACCAACGTAAAAGAAGTTACCGATCAATATCTCGGTCAGACGTCCAATGAAGCTGCTGCAGATGTTGCCGACAAGTTTCAAAGCCTCGTTCGGGAAGTGATGAACACAGAGATTGCGGACGTGCGAAAGATCGGGGAAGAGAAATACTTCAACAAGAAAGAGAATAAGTGGACCGTGTTTATCGCCTACGAGATCAAGAAGAACGCCATGTTCAGGTTCATGAAGAAACAGGCGAAAGTCGATAGCAAGATATCCGACAAGCAAAGGGAAGCGATCGAGAAAATCCTTGATGAGCAAATAGCTGCAGCAGATGCAGCAGAGAAAGAAGGCAACGACTAATCGTTAATTATTACCTGTTAGCTTTAGCTATTAACTTTTAACTCCCCTCCGCCATCTTTTCGGCAGTCTCGGCAATCTTGAGCTGCTCAATAAAATCGTCAATTTCTCCGTTCATAATAGCGGGGAGATTGTGTTGTGTGAAGCTGATCCTGTGATCTGTTACACGACTCTGCGGATAATTGTATGTGCGGATCTTTTCAGACCTGTCGCCGCTCCGCACCTGGCTTCTTCGTGAGGCACTCGTCTCGGCGTTTTGCTTTTCAACTTCACGTTCATACAACTTTGTGCGAAGCATCTGGAGTGCACGCTCGCGGTTTCCATGCTGCGAGCGTTCGATCTGGCAGACCACAACAATGCCCGACGGTTTGTGCGTGAGCTGCACTTTTGTTTCAACCTTGTTTACGTTCTGACCACCGGCACCACTCGAACGGGCTGTCTGGAATTCGAGGTCTGCAGGATTGATCTCTATGTCGACTTCTTCAGCTTCGGGTAACACGATCACCGATGCTGCCGACGTATGCACGCGGCCTTGTTGTTCCGTAGCTGGAACGCGCTGCACGCGATGAACACCTGATTCGTATTTGAAAATTCCGAAAGCGCCGTCGCCTTCTACTTCACTGATCACTTCCTTGTAGCCGCCTGCCGCGCCTTCGGTTACGTCCATCACCGATAACTTGAATCCCTTGCGATCGCAGTAACGCTGGTACATGCGGAACAGGTCGCCGGCGAAGATCGCTGCTTCATCGCCACCCGTACCCGCGCGAATTTCGAGGATGCAGTTCCGATTGTCGTTGGGATCTTTCGGCATCAGCATTTCCTTGAGCTCGTTCTCGAGTTCGTCGCGGCGAGGGGCAAGCTCGTCGAGTTCCATCTTGGCGAGCTCGCGCATGCCCTGGTCTTTCTCCTGTTCGAGGATTTCCTTCGAGCCCTTGATTCCCTGGAGCACACGGGAATATTCGTCGTATTTCTTTACGACCTTTTCCAGGTCTTTGTATTCCTTGTTGAGCTGGGAGAATTTTTTCATATCGCTGATCGCATCGGGCTGTACGATCAGCTGCGCCACCTCTTCAAACCTGCTCTTAATTTCTTCCAGTTTTTCTATCATATACGCCTCCGGAGAGGTCTGCCTAACCAGCAGACAGGCCGCAAATTTAAGAATTACCGGGACACGGGATTAGCCCAACTTGTACGTGATAGCCAGTACGATTTTTTGCCCTCACCGCGCTTCAAGGTCGGACGCCAGGCGTCGTTGGCGATGAACCCGTAAAATTCAGCAAGCCCACCGGAAGGTGAGGCAGACCCCTGCCTATTGATCTTCCGCAAACATCATGTAGTAGCCGTCTGGATCTTCTACCACAAACTCCTTCGTTCCATAGAATGTAGTTCGCATGTCCATGGGGATCTTAACTTTTCCTTTCACGGAATTATAGATCTCGTCGACGCCTTTCATTTTAATGAAGAAGGTAGCAGAGCTTCCTTTCTGGAACTTGAGGCTGGGCACATCTTCGTGCATGCTTTTGAGAGACTGGAACATGATCGTTACTGTGTCGCGCTGTACCATAGCCCAACCGAACTCACCGGTTTCGGGGACAGAGGCAACGAGCTTAAAGCCGAGATATTTGGTGTAGAAGTCGACGGAAGCGTTTACGTTGTCGGCAATGAGGTTTGGGGAAATTGATTCGAGTGTTGTCATGGGGCAAAGGTGGGGAATGGGAGGGAGGGTCTGTTTGTACTTTTTCGACAAAAATGCGGGGTGTCGCGGAGGTTCGCGGAGGTGGGGAAGGTTCGCGGAGAAAATTCTAGTTTTTATCTACGCCCTTATCTTTTTAGAAATTCCGTTGGACTTAACCCGGCAAACTTTCTAAAGAATTTAGAGAGGTGTGAATGATCCACAAACTCAAAATCAAACGCCACATTCATCAAGCTCTCATCGTCCTTCTTCTCCAATCTTTCCCTCAGCTTCCTAAACTTCAACAGTTGCGCGAATTGCTTCGGCGTTGGGCCAACCTTTTCAACAAACTTTCTCTCCATTTGCTTTTGGGAGATACCAACTTCACGTGAAAGATCATACACGTTTACATTCCCGCCACGCTCAACAATGTTGTTCAGACAATACTCCCACGCTTCCGGTTTAGATGAGGAAAAGCTGATTCGCTTCAACAGCCATCGATCCAAAAAGTTTACCCTTTCCTGTTGACTTAATGTCTGAAGTTGTTCGGCTTCCGGCGCAAGCTTGTACACCGATTCCAACGGCAAGCTCTCGTCGTTGAATTCATGGAGGGGAATACGGAGTATACGCGCCATACCCGCCGCCCGAAACCTTATCCCGAAAAGATCCGTGTCGCCCACCGTCCTCGATTGAATGGGCACGAACATGTTGCCGATCACAAACGCGGTATTTTTCGCAAGCTCGCTCCCCGCTTCATTCCTGGTTTCGATGAACGACCCAAAGTTGAAGAGGATGTCCATCGCCGCATCGGGGTACACTGTCCAGAAGGAATCCGCGCGGCCACGAACAGACCAGTAACACTCTACAATTGTGCGGAGGGCCGGGTGTGGTAAATATTCGCGGTATCCCATAAAGCTATCGTGACATGAACTTAAGGAAAACCACTAGGAAAATGAACCGGACATTTTAATCTTTGGCCCGCCTTTTCCCGAGTTATGAAGTTACGACTTGTGCTGTTTGCCGTCGTTTTATACGGCTGTTCCGCTACACCAACCAATGATTCACATTCAAGTTTCAGCGCGCCCAAGCCAACCGGTCTTATCGACGATCGGTTGCCGGAAGCGTCGGGCCTTGCGAGCAGTATCGCGAATCCCGGCTACATGTGGTCGCAGAACGACGGCCAGAATCCGGCGGAAGTTTTCCTGATCGACACCACAGGCCAGGTGAAGATGGTCTGCAAGGTGCCAGTCGATAATCGCGACTGGGAAGAAGTTGCCGTAGGGCCAGGGCCTGAAGCGGGCAAGACATATGTGTATGTCGGCGAGATCGGCGACAACGATGCCAAATACGACACTAAGTATATCTATCGCTTCGAAGAGCCGATCGCCGACAGCACAGAGAAGAATGTCACACTTACCGACACATTAAAGATCCAGATGTCGGATGGCAAGAGAGACACCGAGACAATGATGATCGACCCGATCACCAATGATCTTTATCTGATCTCGAAGCGTGAAGATTCGGTTGGCGTTTACAAAGTAGCATACCCGTTCACAAACAAGGTAATGATCGCCCAGAAGGTTGGTGTTATTCCGTTCTTCAAGATCGTGGCCGGTTCCTTCTCGAAAGATGGAACAGAAATACTTTTGAAAGACTATGATCACATTTATTACTGGAAGCGTTCGAAGGATGAAAGCCTGGAACAAACGCTAATGCGACAGCCCGAAGAACTTCCGTACGAACGCGAAGCCCAGGGCGAAGCAATCACATTCAACCTGGACGGATCGGCATACTACACGTTGAGTGAGACCAATCCGGCCAAGCCCGCCTATCTCAAATATTACAAGAGAAAGTAATTACTTCTGGCGGGCAGAGAGTGATCTCGCAAAGGAGATCAGCTGTGCCTTTTTAGGATTGTCGATCCGGTCGAGACAGCGATAGCCCTCTTCAAAATATTTCTCAGCCATTTTTTCTGTTGCCTCGCGAATGCCTAATGAGTTGTATATCGCCGTTACGGCTGAGATCTTTTTTCGTTTATCGAACTTCTTAAGAGACAGCCATTTCTTCAACTCGGTCCTGCTTTTTCCCCTGGCCGACCCCAAGGCCTTTACTAACAAGAAAGTCTTCTTGTTAGAAACGATATCTCCACCCACCTGCTTTCCAAACTTGGCCTTGTCTGCATACACATCAAGCAGGTCGTCCATCAGTTGGAACCCGATACCGATGTTCACCCCGAAATCATACAGTGCCCGCCGGTCGTCTTCCGGTGCGATAGCCAGCATGGCTCCGAACTCGAGGCAAAAGCCAAGGAGAACGGCCGTCTTCAGCCGGATCATCTCGAGATATTGCTTCTCCGAAACTTTACCCAGCGACTCGAAGTCCATGTCGAGCTGCTGACCTTCACAAACTTCCGAAGCGGTCCTGTTGAATAGCTTCAAAACCTCTTGCAGCTGGACTGCAGGAAGGGGCAACAACATGTCGTACACTTTCACGAGCATTACATCTCCCGAAAGTATCGCCGTGTTCGAATTGAATTTTTCGTGCACGGTTGGCTTCCCACGACGCAACGGGGCTTTATCCATGATGTCGTCGTGCATCAACGTAAAGTTGTGGAACGCTTCAACGGCAGCCGCGTAAGGGATCACCATGTGAACATCCTCTTTGTACATGGAGTAGGAGAGGCAGGTGAGCAAGGGTCTTAGACGCTTGCCACCAAGTTTCATGATATATCGAATAGGATCATAAAGAGATTTGGGGTGACTACCGAGAGGTAGTTGGGTGATCTCTTTTTCTATCAGGGAAAGATACGATTCAATCATCCGCGTCTTTTGTAATTAAAAAATCCATCATCTTCCATCGGGAATCTCGGATCGTCGAAGGTAAGATCAATCATCCTCCTGTCAACGTCCGTTTTCTTTATCCACACCTCAACTTTATCTCCAAGGCGGTAAACCTTCTTCCTTCTGCGCCCGATAACACGGAAATTCTTCTCATCAAATTCGTAGTAGTCGTCTTTCATGTCTGCCAGGCGAGCCATGCCCTCGCATTTCGTTTCGATCATCTCTACGAATATTCCGAAGTCGGTTACACCCGTGATGATGCCGGTATAATGCTTATTCTCCTGCATGCTCATGAATTCTACCTGCTTATACTTGATCGAAGCACGCTCGGCATCGGCAGCGCGTTTCTCGCGTTCGGAAGAATGAACACACTTGTCTTCGAACTCTTTCTTGACGAAAGGCTTGCCTTCATCGAGATAGTGCTGCAACATGCGGTGCACCATCATGTCGGGATAGCGACGTATCGGTGACGTGAAATGTGTGTAGTGCTGGAACGCCAGGCCGAAGTGTCCTTTTGTGTCGGTCGTGTATTTCGCTTTCGCCATCGCACGCACCGCCAGCTGCTGCAGAACATTCTGCTCCGGCTTTCCTTCGATCTCATCCATAAGCGAGTTCAGTGAACGCGAAATGCTTCGCTCGTCGACCTGCAGCTTGTGGCCAAACTGGCGGGCAAATTTTGCGAAATCCTCAACCCTGTCTGGATCCGGATAGTCGTGTGTGCGGTAGACGAATGTATTCTTGTCTCCGCCTTTTCTCAGGTTATAGATGAACGTAGCAACCCCTTTGTTTGCGAGCAGCATAAACTCTTCGATGAGCTTGTGCGCATCCTTTCTCACTTTAGGAACGACGGCGAGAGGTTTGCCTTTTGGGTCAAGTTTAAACTTAACTTCAGTGGTTTCGAAATTGACTGCACCCTTGCCAAACCGTTCCTTGCGAAGTGCATGGGCGATGGTGTTCAGGATCTTCAACTCTTCGGCAAACTGACCTTTGCCCGATTCTATAACTTCTTGTGCCGTTTCGTAGCTGTAACGATGGTCGGAGTGAATGATCGTTCTGCCATACCATTCTTTTAACACCTTTCCTTTATCGTTCATCTCGAACACAGCTGCGAAGGTGAATTTATCTTCGTGCGGTCGCAACGAACACAAACCATTTGATAACCGTTCGGGTAACATTGGCACGGTACGGTCGACCAGGTAAACCGATGTAGCGCGGTCGTATGCATCGGCATCGAGAGCAGTTCCAGGCCGTACATAGTGCGTAACGTCGGCAATGTGAACGCCTATTTCGTAGTTGCCATTCGGAAGTTTTTGGAACGACAATGCGTCGTCGAAATCTTTAGCGTCTTCGGGATCTATTGTGAACGTAAGGATCTTCCGGAAGTCGCGGCGGCGTGCGATCTCATCTTTGGTGAAGCCTTCGTCAATCTTTTCGGATTCGGCGAGTACGTTTTCCGGAAAACGGAATGGAAGCTCGAACTCGGCCATGATCGAGTGGATCTCGGCTTCGTTCTCACCGGTCTTGCCGAGGATCTCAACAACTTTCGCTTCAGGACTTTTGTCGTCATCGCTCCACTTTGTTACCTCGATCACCACCTTGTCGTTGGTTACGGCACCATTGATGTTCTCGGTGTAAATGAAAAAATCCTGGTAGATCTTCTTAAAGTCGGGGACAACGAATGCGTAGTTTTTGGTGATCTCCACACGACCAACAAAGCGGGTCCTGGCGCGCTGAAGGATCTTGCGTACGCGGCCTTCGGGATTGGCGCCGGTCCGTCCTTTGTACAACTCAACCTCGACCCGGTCGCCGTGCAGGGCGGTAGCGAGGTCGGAAGTTTTCACATAAATATCCTTCTGGTTAGGAACGCCTGTGATCACGTAAGCAAACCTGGGGTTAACGTGGTCTACTGTTCCTTCGATAGCCTGTTTCTTCTTTGTTGAAGCATAACTGCCATCTGGTAGGTGTTTGATCTTTCCCCTGCTCTCGAGTGTATTGAGTACTGTATTTATTTCTTTATTGACTGCTTTCTTTTTCTTGCCGGCCTTGCGTGCAATCTGTGCGAAGTCGTATGACTTGCCGGGAGTTTCTTCGAGTATCTGTAAAATGATCTCGGGAAGCGCGTCTTTTTCTGCTTTATCTTTTCGCGCCTTCTTCTCTTTGAATTTCTTTTTAGACATGTTAAGTATGTATAATGTTTTCTGGCTTGAATGTTCCAAGCCCTTTTAATTTTAGATAGATCTGACCGATCGCAACCACATCGCCCACGCAGTATTCAGCGATCTTTTTTAGGTCCTTGTCTTTGTAAAAGACCTCGTTCACCATGCTTCCATCCATAACGCCCTTGCTGGTCTCGATGTTGAACAGTGCAGCGAGAAGATCGAGCGACGTATAGTTTTTGAAGTCGCCGAACTTCCACATATCCATGGTGTCGAGATGTGTAACATCCCACGGCTTCCGGCCGGTCTGATTGAGTAAGGCCGGAGGCAACATTTCATTCACCAACATCCTGCGGCACAAATACGGAAAGTCGAACTCTTTTCCATTGTGGGCACACAGACGGGTATTTACCGGGTCTTGCTTTTCGAGCATCACCTTAAAGTTAGCCAGCACTTCCTTCTCGTTCTCTCCCGCAAAGTACCTGGTCTTAAATCCGAGCTCGCCATTTTCGGTGTCGAAATACTTGCCTATGGCGATGACAATGATCTGGCCAAACTCGGCATAAATGCCTGCTCGCTGCGCGAAAAGGTCCTCGGCGGTCTGACCTTCCTCCCGCTTGAAGAAGGCTGCCTTCCTCGCCCAGAGGGTCTTAAAGCGTTCGTTCAGGCCAGCGAATGTTTCCGAGGCACCAACGGTTTCAATATCGAGGAAAAGGATGTCGCGGAGCTCAGGGATCATTTATTCGGCGGGTTCACGTAGTGTGTAAAGATAAAGGCATGCAAAGTCGCAAAGAAATTCACTGGCATGATAATAATTCTTTGCACTCTTTGCGGGTACTCGCTTCGCGCATTTGCGTGAACCATTCCATTGTTATGCTTTCTTTCAAACATGAAGTTTTTTTCGAAGTAGCCCGCCTGAAGAGCTTTACCAAGGCAAGCCAGGCACTATTTATTACACAGCCTGCTATCAGCAAAAACATAAAGCAACTGGAGCAGGAGTATAAGTCCAGCCTCTTCGAACGTCGCGGAAATACTATTACGTTAACTCCGGTGGGTGAGGTGCTTTACGGCGCCCTCATGCGTGCGAAAGAGATCGAGAAACAACTGCAGTACGACGTAAGTACGCACGGCGATCAGTACATGGCCAAAGGCGAGCTCAAACTGGGAGCCAGCACAACGGTTGCACTGTACATTATTCCCCCGGTTCTGTCGGGTTTTCATCTTAAACACCCAAACGTCTCAATTAGTTTGTTTAACAGGAACTCCGAAAGCGTGCTGAATGCCCTCCTGGACCACGATATCGACCTCGGGATCATGGAAGGCAAGCACAAATTGTCGCAGGTGAAGAGCCAGCATTTCCTTACAGACGAGGTGATTCCCGTGTGTTCTTCGCGAAGCCCGCTCACGAAAAAACTGAAGTATAATGTAAGCGACCTGAAGACCCTTCCCGTTGCCTTGCGCGAACGTGGCTCGGGAACACTTGCGGCGCTCAAGTATGCACTGAGTACACACGGCGTAAAACTTTCCGACCTGCAGGTAAGCGTGCGACTGGGTGGCACGGAAGCGCTTAAGAATTTTATACTCGTAGATGAATGCATTGGGTTTCTGCCGATGCGTTCGGTGGCGAAAGAGATCGAGTCGGGATCGTTGGTCCGACTGTTTATCGATGGGCTTACGATCACCCGGCAATTCTACTTTATCCAGCGACATGGCGACGAACGCGATGGGCTCAGTAATGCATTCGTCCGCTTTGCACGGGCGCACTTCAACCTGAAATAAAGCCGTTCATAGAAATAATCTCAGCCCATAACCCCAAGTTATGACCCATAAGGAAACACCATAAACGAAGGAATGACCGACTACGTAGGTATAGTGTAGTTTTGGGCATTATGATTTCAGTAGAACAAGGAATTTCCCGGTGTGAACATTTAGCGTGCAGCAACTGCGGACGCATTTACCCGGTAGAGCAGATCAATACTTTTGCAACCTGCGAAAGCTGTGGAAAGGCTCCGTTGGTTGCCTGTTACTCAACAGAAGGTCTCCGTAAAACAGATATTATAAGCGAGGAGCGCTCGATGTGGCGGTACATGCCTATGCTTCCTGTATTCGACAGGAGAAATATCGTTTCGCTTGGTGAAGGCTTTACACCCATTCTCAACTTGAAGTCAACTGCTGATGCATTTGGACTTTCGAGTCTCGTTTTGAAAGATGAGGGATTGAACCCGACAGGTTCTTTCAAAGCGCGTGGTATGAGCATGGGCATATCGAAGGCGAAAGAGCTTGGCATTGAGAAGTGTATTGTACCCACAGCTGGTAATGCCGGGGGAGCAATGGCAGCATACTGCGCGAAAGCAGGAATGAAAGCAGTGGTCGTGATGCCGAGGCATACTCCGAATGCATTCAAGAATGAAGTAGAGATGTTCGGTGCAGAACTCGTTCTTGTTGATGGACTGATCAGCGATTGCGGTAAGAAGGTAAGAGAGATGAACGCCGATGGAGAATACTTCGATATGTCGACGATGAAGGAACCTTACAGGCTCGAGGGCAAGAAGACTATGGGCTACGAAATTGCGGAGCAGTTGAACTGGACGTTGCCCGACATTATTCTTTATCCTACGGGCGGAGGCACGGGACTGATAGGCATGTGGAAAGCATTTGAAGAGATGATCGAGCTTGGGTGGATCGGCACCAGGCTGCCTCGGATGATCGCGGTGCAAGCCGAGAACTGTCAGCCCGTTGTCGAAACCTGGAAAGGCAGTCAGCCCGATGCAGCTTCTTACAAGGGCAAGCCCACGTTGGCGAATGGTCTCGCGGTTCCGAATCCGTTCGCTGAGAAAATGATCCTGCGTGTATTGAAAGAGTCGGGCGGAAGACCGATCGGGATAGCTGAGGGAGATATAGTTGAAGCACAAAAGGAAGTTGGAAGACGCGAGGGATTATTTATAGCACCGGAAGGGGCGGCGTTATTTGTGGGGTTGAAGAAGATGATTGCTTCGAATGAAATAAGGACAAACGAGAAAATATTAGTACTAAATACGGGATCGGGTTACAAATACATTTAAATGAAAAATGTAAAACGCTAAACTCTAAATTTCAAAGTTTATGAGTGAAGGATTCCCTCTTTCTCCAACTCTTTAATGTAGATCAGGTTTTCCTCACAGATCGTTTCGGGCACAAATACAAACTTCTTGTCGTAGATCTGGCGCCCGATGTAGTAACTCACCCAGTACTCGTTGTTAAGATGAAAGACTTTCTCGTCGATTGGTTCGATCAACGCCGAACTTCTTGCTGACACTGTTTCCAGGAAATGCCGTAGCGTAGACGTCTTTTGTTTTTCGCCTTCTTTTTCTCCGTAGCCTGTGCTGCTCACCAGGGTGTTCTCGAGATCAAAGTCGTTGTTATTCAATAAATATACTTTCCAGGTGCCGTCGCTTTCGCGGATCACTGCGACAGTGACATTTTTGACTTCGGGTATTTCAAGATCTTTCTTCATCCATCTCAAATAATTCAACGATCCTGGTCTTTAGCACTTCTTTAACTTCTTTCATATCGACGGGGTGACCCAATTCTTTTTCCATAGATGTCACTCCTTTGTCTTTGTCATCAATCCCGCACGCAATGATGTTCTTAAAGTAGTTAAGATCCGTATTCACATTTAGTGCCAAACCGTGCATGGTTACCCAGCGGCTCGTCTTCACACCGAATGCACATATTTTTCGTGGTGATCGGTCGGGGTCGAGCCATACTCCTGTGAGTCCTTTGATGCGTGTGCCTTCGATGCCAAACTCGGCAAGCGTCTGTATTACCGATTCCTCGAGGGTTCGCATGTACTTGTGGATATCGGTAAAGAAATTCTCGAGATCTATAACGGGATATGCGACCAACTGTCCCGGCCCGTGGTAGGTGATGTCGCCGCCACGGTTAATGGGATAATAAGTTGCATTGATATCAGTGAGTTGCTCGAGGGGAAGCAAGAGATTTTTCTCGTTTCCTGATTTACCCAGGGTGTAAACGTTGGGGTGCTCGCACATTAAAAGATAATTCGGAGTTTTCTCCTGCGCGGCTTTTTTAGTGAGGATGTCGTTAAAAAGTTTTGTCTGGTAATCCCATCCTTCTTTGTAATCGATCAGGCCCAGGTCGATAATTTGTGTTGTTCGGCTGATGACGGCGTTCATCGCTGTTTTTCCAGTTCCTCCTTTACGAATTCTATGGATTCAACAGCATCCGGGTCGGCCTGGTTCTCGCGGGCGAGGAAATATGAGATCCAGTCGGTGAGGTGGATGAGATAAAAATATTGTTCGAGCAGCGAAGCACCTTCGGCTACGATGTCGATGATAGGGTTCGATTTCTTTTCGAAGATCGGGCGACACAGCTCCATTCTTTTTTCTACACGCTCGTGATCGTGGTCGGAGTATAGATAAACGACCTGGATGAGGGGAAGAATGTGTTCAGGGAAATGCCAGCCTTCGAGCTCGTTGTGATTCATCTCGGGGAATGTATTCACGTGAGCAAGCTGTTTGGCGTTTTCGTTGATCTGATTTTGAAAACGGATCGCCATTGCGTGAAGGCGCCCATCGCAATAGATCACCGGAAGTTTTCCTTTCAGCTTCTTCGCGATGATCTCTGCTTCGGTCTGTACGGCTTTCTCGCTGCGGTCGAGCGACTGCACCGCATTCTCAGTTTCCTTAATGAAAGCCGCGCCGATGAGATTGGTGTGATAAAGTGCATACAGTAGCGAGATCAGCATGAAGCCAACCATCGCCCGCGGCGCTTTCGATCCGCCGGGGATCTGCATGTAGAAGAGATTATACTCTTTCGCTACTTCTAAAAGCTTTCCGCCCGATGTGATGCAGATGATGTGTGCCCGTTTGAGCATTGCCTTGTGAACGGCAGCGAGGGTTTCTTCAGTATCGCCTGAATAAGAACAGGCGATGAAGAGCGTATGCGGGCTGACGAACTGGGGGATGTTGTAGCCTTTGCTTACGGTGATTGGTATCGGCACGCGGGCAAAGGTGAGCGACTCGACAAGGTTGGCGCCGATACCCGATGCGCCCATCCCGGCGATCAGTATGTTGCGGATATCGCTGCCAGGTCGAACGAGATCTACCGCCTGGCCGAGCCGTAAAGCTTCCAATAATTGTCTTGTAAACTGTTCTATCGACTTGACCATCGTATCTAATTTCGCAGTGACAAATGTAGTGAGTCGTGACGAGTAAAATACAAACTGGTAATGACGGAGAAACCCTGGCGGCAAGATACCTGGTTGCTAAAGGCTATGAAATAGTGGCGCGTAACTACAGGTACGGTCGCGCAGAGATTGATCTTATCGTTAAAAAAGGAAACTGGTTGGTTTTTGTTGAAGTGAAGACCCGGGCAAGTGAGGCGTTCGGCTTTCCGGAGGAATTTGTCGACAAGGAGAAAGAGAGCAATATTCTATTTGCGGCCGAAAACTATATGTACCTGATTAATTGGAACGGAAATGTGCGGTACGACATAATCTCGGTTCTCGGACCAAGTAAAGACATCATGCACTTCGAAGACGCCTTCTATTAAGCTACTTGCTGTTATTCCAATAGATCTCTCTGCCCTTCACATCCCATTCCTTTTTCACAAAGGGCTTCAACGTTTTATCAAACGGGTCTGTCGGGTATGAGATAAGTTTCTTCCTCTTCCCATTAGGGTAATTCTCCTGCCACTCTCCAACTTTCCTGTCCCACTTATACTCGCCTTGCACGGCTACCGTACCGTTTTCATGATACATCACATAAAAACCTTCACGTTCATTGTATTCGACGGGGATCATTTCCTTCACCCTGGTGCGCTCTGCCGGATCGTAGTATGTTACTAACGATTCTTTCGGCCATCCTTTGAAATATTTCTCCTTGTCTTCCACAAGGTCGTTGCGATCGTACTTCATCCAGCGACCGTGTTTTGTTCCTTTGAAGAAGATGCCCTCCTCCAGGAGAATGTCCCCCTGCATTTTTTTGTAGGGGCCATGCACAAGTACACCTTTTTTTGGATCGAAGCCTGCTTTGCGGATCTCGCGGCGTGTGAAGTCGTACCAGTAGATGTCCCTTACGAACGGTGTGGGCTTGTCCTGCTTTTTGAGATAATAGAAAGTTTCGATAACTGTCTTGTCGCCAAAGCCGCGTCGTGTAAACCCTTTCTTTGTTTTGATGCCGTAGTACGTTTTCCGTTTAGGCTTTTTCTTTTTGGTAACGATGGGCTCCTTAATCTCTTCCTCAAGTTCAAGAAGTTTGTAGGGCTTATCGGTTTCAAATGTAAACTGCCCTTCGGTGCCGAAGGGTTGTCTCTCTTGTTCCTGGGCAACTGCCGAAACGGCGACTGTCAACATCAATATGACGGCGAGCGATTTCACGATTTTTTGAAACGAAGGAGAGGCAAAGATAGTATGTTTTCAGAGATGCAGCTTCGGGTTAATTGATGAGACGCGCGAATTGGAGAGGGGAGAGAACGGGCGACAAAAGTTCCACACTGGCTCCGTTTCCAAAAATAAAGTGTGATTAAAACTCACCTTTATTCTTGCCCCGCCCTTCCCCCGCTACTCCTTCTGGGTTATATTTGGATAACTGGAAAACCCATGATTGCTGTAAGGGAAATGAAAAGCAAAGACGCCGAACTCATTGTTCGGTATTTCCTTGACGCCAGCCCGGATTTCCTCAGGAACATGGGGGTCGACCAGGCAAAACTCCCAACGTTCGACGAATGGATGACCATGATCCACTCCGACCTCGAAGCACCGATGGAAGAAAAGAAATTCTTCTACGTAATGTGGCTGTTCGAGAACAAACCCATCGGTCACTCAAACATCAACAAGATCATTTACGGACAGGAAGCATACATGCACCTGCACCTCTGGAGCGCGGAGAAACGTCACCAGGGGATAGGTACATCACTCGTGCGACTTTCCCTGCCATATTATTTCAGGAACTTCAAGCTCAACGAGCTCTACTGCGAACCGCATGCGCACAACGTAGCGCCGAATAAAACACTGGAGGGTCTCGGCTTCGACCTGGTTAAAGAACACGAAACCATTCCCGGCTGGTTGAATTTCCACCAGCCCGTAAAGAGATGGCGGTTAACCAAGAATGGTTTCTTATTGAATGGGAACCAGGGAGGGATGTTTTAGGAAACGAGATCCACGCTTCGCCTGATGAAGTTCGTGAGATCTGCGCCCGTCAGCATTCCCTGCGAGAGTAAAGCCAAATCGTAAGCCTGCTTAGCAAGTGCCGTCTGTTTTTCCTCTCCTTCAGCCTTAAGGATTTTTTGAACGATCGTGTGATTTCCGTTCACACTCACATTGTATGTGTCGGGCATGTTGCCCATGAAACCATAGCCTCCACCACCGCCGGTCTTCGCCATGTCTTTCATACGTCGCATCCATTCGCTCATGGTTATCACCACAGGCATCTGGTCTGGCGCCAGCGACTCGATCGAGAGCATCATTCCTTTGTTGTTGATGGCTTTCTCGAAGATCGATTTGAGGTTCTCTTCTTCCTCTTTTGAAAGAACACTCTCAACTTTTTCTTCTTTAGGTATCAGCTTGTCAACCGTATCGCTATCCACGCGCTTAAAGTGAACCTTTTCGAGCTTGGGCTCCATCGCATTCACAAAGTGACTGTCGATCACGGTGTCCATCACGAGCACATCGTACGATTTTCTGGTTGCTGACTCGATAAATGAATGCTGCTTGCCCTGGTCTGTGGTATAGAGATATACGAGAGTTTCTTCTTTATCCGTTTGGAGAGGCTTCACATGCTCCCTGTATTCATCGAGTGTGAAATACTTGCTTTCAGTATTTTTCAGCAGTCCAAATTCTTTTGCACGATCGTAGAACTTGTCGTCGCTGATCATTCCATACTTCACGAAGATGTTGATGTCGTCCCACTTCTTTTCGAAATCAGGGCGGTCCTTGCGGAACATCTCCTGGAGCTTGTCGGCAACTTTTTTCGTAATGTGCTGACTGATCTTCTTCACATTAGAGTCGCTTTGCAAATAACTGCGCGACACGTTTAACGGGATATCGGGTGAATCGAGCACACCGTGCAATAACATCAGGAAGTCGGGAACAACATCTTTCACTTCGTCGGTGATGAATACCTGTCGTGAATAGAGTTGTATTTTATTCTTTTGAACTTCGAAGTCGTTCTTCAGTTTAGGAAAGTATAGAACCCCAGTGAGATTGAAGGGATAGTCGACATTCAAATGGATCCAGAAGAGCGGTTCTTCGGCGAAGGGATACAACTCCCTGTAAAAGTTCTTATAGTCTTCGTCTTTAAGCTCGGAAGGAGATTTCGCCCAAAGCGGAAAAGGGTTGTTGATGATCCTGTCTTTTATGACAGTTGTATATTTTTTTTCGCCCTTATCATCAACACCATCTTCTTCCCTGCTCTCGGTGGTACCAAACTTTATTTCGACCGGCAGGAACTTGCAATACTTTTCAAGGATGCCCTTGAGGCGATATTCATCCAGAAATTCTTCCGAGTCGGCATTAACATGAAGGATCACGTCGGTACCGCGATCGGCCCGCGTGGCCGGTGTGAGTTCGAATTCAGTAGAGCCATCACACTCCCAACGTACCGCTTCCGCCTCTCCAACTTTATACGATCTTGAAATGATCTCTACTTTGTCGGCCACCATGAACGATGAATAGAAACCCAAACCGAACTTACCAATGATGTCTTTTACATCACCCTTATCTTTAAACTTCTCCACGAACTCTGTAGCTCCTGAGAACGCGATCTGGTTGATGTATTTCTTTATCTCTTCGCCAGTCATACCGAGGCCGCGGTCGCTGACGGTTATGGTCTTTGCGGCTTTGTCGAAGCTTACCTCGATTCGAAGCTGCCCGAGTTCGCCATCGAATTCGCCCAACGAGGCCAGTTTCTTCATTTTCTGGGTAGCATCTACGGCGTTCGACACCAACTCACGGAGGAAGATCTCGTGATCTGAATAGAGAAACTTTTTAATGATCGGGAAGATGTTCTCGGTATGGATCGAGATCGTGCCCTTTTCTGCTACTTCTGCCATGGCTGCGTTGGATTTTGGTTCAAATTAGTCACTGCCGCGGGGCACAAGTACTGTTCCACTTTAAAGATTTGAAAGGATTTCTGTCAAGATGTCAGCCTAAGAAAAAGGCCGGGTGATTATCCCGGCCTTTATACCATCTATTGATTTTCTGATTGAGGCGCTGGAGGAGGAGGTGACTCCTGTACAGGCTTCGATTCGCTTACAACAGGGGGAGGCGGAGGCGGAGCCTGCTGCTGAGGGGCCTGCTGTTGTTGCTGTTCGTTCTTTTCGTTCTTCTTATGCTGATGTTGCCTGTGCTGATTCTGATTTTGCTGCCGTGGCTGTTGATTTGGCTTGCGTTCGCCATCCTGTTTCTTTTCGCCATGCTGATGGCGACCGTGGTCACGCCTGCGGTTGTGATCATGCCTTGGCTTCTTCTCGCGACGTTCTTCAACTTCCACTTCCTCCTCTTCTTCTTCCTCTTCGTCGTCGTTAACGTTCGCGTGCTTGAGCTTCTGTTTCGTGTCTTCGGCAACAGATGCTTTTATGTCGGCAAGAGTTTCTGGCGTGATCTTCTCTTTCTGTGCAACGTCGATCTCTTCACCGTCTTTATTCAGGAAATGGAATTCAGTAATCCCGAGAGAGCTGTCTTTAACGATCTTCACCCACCTCTTGTACTTGAAGAACATTTTCACGCGCTTCGAGATGATGCCTTTTGTGTAGTAGGCATACAGGAACGGGTGTAAGGCGAGTACGAGTTCTGTTTCGTTCTGTTTTACGAACAGGTGCTCGATGTGTTGTTCGATCTGATCGGTGATAAGGATGCTCGCGTTGATGCTTCCGGTGCCATTACATGTGGGGCAGACTTCCTTCGTGATGATATTCATCTGCGGGCGAACGCGCTCGCGGGTGATCTGCATGAGGCCGAATTTCGAGAGGGGCAGCACAGTGTGCTTCGCACGATCGTTGAGACCCATCTCATCCTTCATTGTTTTGTAGATGAGCTTGCGGGCTTCCTGGCTTCGCATATCGATGAAGTCGACAACGATGATACCACCCATATCGCGCAGACGGAGCTGGCGGGCGATCTCTTTCGCTGCTTCGAGGTTCACCGACATGGCGGTGGTCTCCTGGCTTTCCTCACGGGTCGACTTATTGCCACTGTTCACGTCGATCACGTGAAGGGCTTCGGTATGCTCGATGATCAGGTATCCGCCGCCTTTCAGGCTAACGGTCTGGCCGAAGGCCGACTTGATCTGCTTTTCGATACCGTAGTGTTCGAAGATCTTGGCTTTGCCGGCGTACAGCTTTACGATCTTGTCCTTTTCGGGAGCTATCGTGTGGATATACGCTTTTACTTCTTCGAAGATCTTTTTGTCGTCGACGTGTACGTTGTCGAATGATTCGTTGAGGAGGTCGCGGAGGAGGGAGGAGGTCTTGCTGATCTCGCCGATCAGTTTGTCGCGGCCGTTGGCAGCAACCATGCGGGTCATGCCTTCGTCCCACATTTTTACCAGGTTGCGGAGGTCCCGGTCGAGTTCGGCCGTTTCCTTGCCTTCGGCCACGGTGCGTATGATGACGCCGAAGCCTTCCGGTTTGATGGACTGGATGATTCGCTGGAGGCGTTTCCGTTCCTCGCTGCTGGAGATCTTTTTTGAAACGCTGACAGTGTTGGAGAAGGGCACCAAAACGAGGTACCGTCCTGCAATTGATAGCTCAGACGAAAGCCTGGGACCTTTGGTAGAGATAGGTTCCTTTACAACCTGTACCGGCAACAACAGACCTTTCGATAATTGCTGGGTGATCTTCCCATGCTTATCAATGTCTCTTTCGGCCTTGAACTTGTCAAGCCGAACACCGGTGACTTTCTTCCCACGGACATTTTTGGTGAACTTCATCAATGAGGCGAACTGTGGACCGAGATCGAGGTAGTGCAGGAATGCATCCTTTTCGTACCCGATATCGATGAACGCCGCATTCAATCCCTGGACGACTTTTTTAACTGATCCAAGGTAAATGTCACCAACAACGAACTTGCTTCCTTCCAGTTCTTCGTGGAATTCGACAAGTTGTTTATCCTTTAGAAGGGCTATACGACTTCCGTTCTGAGTAGCGGAGATAATTAGTTCGTTACTCAAAACTGAATGTGTTTATGTATTACTATTTCTTCTTATGACGGTTCTTCCTCAGGCGTTTCTTACGCTTGTGGGTAGCCATCTTGTGCTTCTTTCTTTTCTTACCGCTTGGCATATAATATTTAAAAAATTATTTAAGGTCTTTGAGATAAGAATCAATGGTTGCGATCACCGATTGATCCGTCGTCATCTTTTTGGCCTTTTCGAACTGTGCCCGGGCTTTCTCCTTCTGTCCTGCTTCTGCCAGCGCCAATCCAAGGAATACCTGTCCCTGTAGGTGCTGCGGGTTAACTTCTACCAGTTTTGTGAGCCACTCAACTGCCTTGGGGTATTGCCGCGATTGTATCGAAAGCATTCCGAGGCTGAAAAGAGCGAACTCGTTTTTGGGATCTTCTTCGGCCACTTCGCGAAGCATTCGGATACCCTGCATAGGCGGGGCTCCGCTGGTCATGAAGGTCATGGCCATTTTAGCTTTGGCTTCGTAGAGCTTCGGGTCGGCCTCGAGGGCTTTTCCGAGATACTCACGGGCTTTTGCTCCCATTTGATTTTGCTTGTCCTGCTCCAGTGCGTATGAATATGCTTCATAGTAGCTGTTGCCGGCGCGCAAATAACTGTCAGTTGTCTTTAAGAACGATGCGGACTTTTCCGCGAACCACGCTGCGCTGTCGTATCTGCCGGTTTTACTGTACAGATTCCACAACGAGTCGGCAAAGATAGAACTTTTTTCATTCCCCCCTGACAGGCTGAATTGCTTGCGAAGGGTATTGATGGTGGCCTGGTCGGATTCGGATACGGTGCCGTGGGCGGCTGGGTTGGCTGCGGCCCGGGTTGAGTCGGATGAAGTTGTTGTTGAAGCGAGCTCGCTTTCGTTTTGAACTACAACTTTTGGCAAAAAGAAGATGAGAGCGACGATTGTCGCTGTGATTGCTATTAAGATAATACGAGTTCGAAGCACTGAATATGTTAACTCTTCTCTGCGAGTTGCTTCACCTTATCACTATTCTTGATCTTATTGATAAAAATCTTCGCGGGTTTGAAGCTTGGGATAAAGTGTTCGTCGATAACGATGGCTGTGTTACGGGAGATGTTACGCGCAATTTTCTTTTTCCTTTTCTTGTTGATGAAACTGCCGAAGCCCCGGATGTAAATATTTTGGCCGCTTGACATGTTTTGTTTCACAACAGAAAAGAATGCTTCCACAGATGCTGACACATCTGCTTTGTCAATTCCAGTCTTTTCTGCAATCTGGTTGATTATATCTGCCTTCGTCACGGGGTGAAAGGGTTAGGGGAAAAGAGAAAATTTCTAGGTCGGCAAAGTTAAAAGCGGAATGGTCAAACGCAAAATGAATTTATTGATTATCACCACGATGAGTAAGGAATTTCGGTAGACGGAAGTAATTTGTTCCGGTGAAAGACTTTTCAAACGATATAATTGAATGGTATAAAGAAAACCGCCGCCTTTTGCCCTGGCGCGAGACAAAAGACCCTTATTGTATATGGTTATCGGAGGTAATACTGCAACAAACAAGGGTAAACCAGGGGCTTCCTTATTATTTGCGGTTCATCGACGCCTTTCCTACGGTAAAAGATCTGGCCAGGGCTCCTGAAGATACGGTTCTTCGTTTGTGGCAAGGACTGGGATACTATTCGCGAGCGAGAAACCTGCATCGTTGCGCAAAAGTTGTCACCGAAAATTATAATGGAGTGTTTCCGTCGACATTCGAAGAGCTTGTTCACCTTCCGGGTATAGGTTCTTACACTGCGGCGGCCATCGCATCGATAGCTTTCAACCAGGAAGTTGCTGTGGTCGATGGAAATGTTTATCGCGTGCTTGCGAGATTGTTCGGAGTTGCGACCGACATCTCCTCTACCGAAGGTAAAAAGTACTTCTTCGAGCTTGCGAACGAATTGATATCGTCGAAACATCCCGGTGATCACAACCAGGCAGTGATGGAGTTCGGTGCAACACACTGCACGCCGGCCCAACCGAAGTGTGACTCGTGTGTGTTTGTGAAGAAGTGCGTTGCATTCAACAAAGGATTGGTCGATCAGCTCCCGGTGAAGGAAAGGAAAATAAAAAAGAAGACACGTTACTTCTATTATTTCATTTTCCGTGACGGCAATAAGATTGCGATGAAGAAGCGGACCGGGCGTGATATATGGAATGGGCTGTATGAGTTTCACCTGATAGAATCAGCGGTTGATAAGGGTGTAGATGAAGTGAAAAAGAGCGATCCGTTACTTGATCGGGTAATTGTAAAAGAAGCAGGTTCGATCAGGCACATTTTAACTCACCAGGTCCTTCATATCCGTTTCTTCGAGGCAGAAAACCTTACAAAAAATAAAAAGCTGTTTGAAGGTCTTTCCTTCGTTTCACTGAAAAAAGCGGGAGAAATGCCCAAGCCCATTGCGATCACTCGCTATCTCGAGACAGCCGGGTATTAGGGCAGCAGATTTTTTTACTTTTGTCACTGGTTGACAATTTTAGTGTGGACCTTTGACTTAAAGTGTGAGAAAAATAAAAAGTAAAATATATGTCAGGAGTAAACAAAGTAATTCTCGTCGGTCGTTTAGGTAAAGACCCCGAGATCAGGAATCTTGAAAACGGAGCTTCAGTTGCCAACTTTACCATGGCCACGTCTGAAACGTATAAAGACAAGACCACGGGCGATCGCAAGGAAGTGACCGAGTGGCACAACATCGTATTGTGGAGAGGCCTTGCCGACATCGCAGCAAAGTATCTGCACAAAGGCGACATGATCTATGTTGAAGGCAAGCTTCGCACAAGATCCTGGGAAAAAGAAGGAGTGACGCGTTACACCACTGAGATCATCGGCGATAACATGACCATGCTCAGCACTCAACGCAGCGGCGGTGGCGGTGAAAGAACATCGGCTCCGCAATACAATGGAGGCGGCAACCAGGTAGAAGAATATAAGGCGTCGGGTGACAGCTCAGCAACCGACGATCTGCCTTTTTGAGGAGTTAGAATTGAGGAGCAGTGAGGGTTGTAGCTTTTTTATTAGTGATAATTATCGGCGCCGCAGCTATGTCGTGCTCGAAAGACTATCAACCAAAACCAAAAGGCTACAACCGCATACCTCTCCCCGATACCAGTTACATTCCCCTCCCCGACACACTTCCATACCAGTTCGAATATTCGAAGTATGCACGCCTCACGAAGGACACTTCGTGGATCAGGGAGAAACATTGGGTTGAAGTTTACTACCCGACCCTGAAGGCCAACATCCACATCACCTATAAAAAGGTTATGAACAACGAGCAGTTGTTGAAGGAGTTCCTCAACGACGCATACGTGCTCACGGCCAAACACCAGATAAAAGCAAATGCGATCAACGAAACGATCGTGACCACGAAAGACGGAAAAGTCGCAGTGATCGCCGAAATAGAAGGCGAAGTGCCCAGCCAATTCCAGTTCACAATGACCGACTCGACCCGCAATTTTATCCGCGGAGCGTTGTATTTTAACACAAAAGTGCAGAACGATTCATTGAAGCCGGCGATCGACTTCATGAAAAAAGAAATGATGCATATTGTGAATACACTCGAGTGGAAAAATTGATTGGCATACTACTGCACGCCTGGCCGCCGGTGGTTTATACCGAGGATGATTTTCCACCATGGCTCTCATGGACTATTTTGGTCGCCCTGGTATTTTTCGTAGTGGGTGGCCTCATTGACTTTTTTCGCGATCGTACTTCAAAAACCCGCACCCCGAAGACAAAGCAGCGATCAAAACGCGATGAAGAAATTATCGGAGGCAAATGAGTTCTTTTTTCGAAACACCAATAGAATTCCTCAAAGGCGTTGGCCCTCAACGCTCCGAACTCCTCAAGAAAGAACTCTCCATTTTTACTTACGGCGACCTTCTTCAACATTATCCCTTCCGCCACGAGGACCGCACGAAGTTTTACACCATCCGTGAGGTGAACGAAACCATGCCCAACATCCAGTTGAAGGGCCGTATCACCGGGTTCGAAATGCCAGGCGTTGGAAGAAAGAAACGACTGGTTGGATACTTCACCGATGGCACAGGCGAGATCGAACTGGTGTGGTTCCAGGGTATCAACTGGGTCAAGGAAAGGATCAAAACCGGAATAGATTATGTCGTGTTCGGAAAACCTAACCGCTTTGGCCGAAAACTGTCGATCGCTCACCCCGAGATTGAACCGATAACCGGCGGCACCGACAAGGGCGGCGCTCTGCAACCGGTATACTCACTAAGCGAGAAACTCCGCACGCGCCACATGGACAGCCGCTTCCTCCTCAAGCTCGTCGAGGAAGTGCTGCGTATGGCACAACCACACATTCGCGAAACATTACCGCGCACCATACTCGACTCCGAACGACTGATCGACAAAAAGAGGGCCCTTCAACAGATACATTTTCCAAAAGACGTTGCGGAGTTGAATGCAGCGCAACACCGGCTGAAATTCGAAGAGCTGTTCTACATCCAGCTTCGGTTGTTGAAACTCAAACTCGTTCGACAGGAGAAATACAAGGGCATCGTTTATTCCGAAGCTGCAGCACTCGTAAAAGAGTTTTATACAAACCATCTCCCGTTCGATCTCACCAACGCTCAAAAGCGTGTGATCAAAGAGATCTATGCCGACATGCGATCTGGTAAACAAATGAATCGCTTGCTGCAGGGAGATGTTGGCAGTGGTAAGACGATCGTAGCATTCATTTGCGCTTTGCTTGTGATCAGTGGCGGTGGACAGGTTGCCTTGATGGCCCCGACGGAAATTCTTGCTCAACAACATTTCGCGAACCTTAAGAAGTATGCGAGCAAGATGAAGATACCAATCGCACTTCTTACGGGCTCCACAAAAAAATCGGAACGCAAGCCTCTTCACATCGCCCTCGAAGAAGGTGTGTTGAAGATCTTGATCGGGACACACGCATTGCTTGAAGAAGAAGTAAGATTTCAAAAGCTGGGACTCGCGATCATCGATGAACAACATCGCTTCGGCGTGGCTCAACGCTCGCGCCTGTGGCAGAAGAATGACAACGTATATCCTCATGTGCTTGTGATGACGGCAACGCCAATCCCGCGGACACTGGCAATGACATTGTATGGCGATCTTGAGATATCAACTATCAACGAATTACCCAAAGGAAGAAAGCCGATAAAGACGATGCACAAGTTCGACTCGCATCGGCTCGAAGTTTTTGGTTTTATGAGGAAACAGATCGAAGAGGGGAGACAGGTTTACGTTGTTTATCCATTGATCGAGGAATCGGAGAAGGTAGATTTGAAACATCTCATGGATGGATACGAAAGCATTTCGCGTGCATTCGAAAATGTTGCGATCAGCATCGTTCATGGAAAAATGAAACCCGATGCGAAAGAATTCGAGATGGCACGCTTCGCGAAAGGTGAAACCAAGATCATGGTTGCTACTACTGTGATCGAAGTTGGTGTCGATGTTCCGAACGCCTCCGTTATGGTCATAGAAAATGCGGAACGTTTTGGCCTTTCACAGCTGCATCAGCTTCGCGGAAGGGTTGGCCGCGGTGCAGAACAATCGTATTGCATTTTGATGAGCGACTACAAGCTATCGAATGATTCGAAAATAAGGCTTGAAACACTGGTAAGGACGAACGACGGCTTCGAAATAGCTGAAACAGATCTTAAACTTCGCGGTCCCGGTGACCTTATGGGCACACAGCAAAGTGGTGCGTTGGACCTACTAATTGCAGACCTCGGCAAAGACCAGGCAATTCTTCAGCAGGCGCGGCAGGCTGCAATAAATTTGCTTGATAATGATCCCGACCTTAAGAAAACCGAGAATGCGGTTATCCGGCAGCAGATCGATTCGATGAAAAAAACGGTGGTAAACTGGAGCCGGATCTCGTAACACATACAACATTTCAGGTACGAGCATTTACATTTTCACGACGAGCAGCATATATGCCCTGTGAAGATGAGGAAGCCACTCATTTCCGCTGAAAATCGTTTACTTTTACTATCCCTTAAACCTTTTTCCATGCGCGTAATTCTACTCGTCGTTACCGCCCTCTTTTCCAGTGCGGCCTTCGCACAATCTGTCGTCATAAAGAAAGTGGAACTCGCCGGCGAGCTGGTGATCGTACACTACGATCTCGACGACTCGAATCCCAACAATGAGTATTTAATTAACCTCTACACTTCGAAAGACAACTACACTACTGCGCTCACGAAAGTAAGCGGCGATGTGGGTATGGACATCAAGCCTGGTGTTGACAAAAAGATCACGTGGAAGATCCGCGATGAGTATGGCGGATATAAAGGGAAGCTCGCTCTTGAGATACGCGGTAAGGTTTATGTTCCATTCGTAAGACTGCAGGAGTTCGATTCGAAGAAGACATATAAAAAAGGAAATTCTTATCAGCTCAAATGGAAGGTAGGAAGCGCGAATCCTATAAATATTGAGCTCTACAAAGGTGGCGAACGCGTGAGTGGCGAGATCAACCAGCCTAATAACGGAAGTCATACTTTATTTATTCCCAAACATGCTACGAAGGGTGGCGACTATCGCCTTAGATTCTCCGACACCAGGAATCCCGAAGAAGTCGTGTACTCCGAAAATTTTAAAGTGGGTGCGAAGATCCCCTTGTTGCTAAAAGTAATTCCGGCAGCCGTTATCGTTGGCGTACTGGTAGTCGTATTGACCAAAAAAGACAGCGGTGGCGATGATCCGCCAGGAAACAACAATGGTAATAACGATAAAGAGATAAAGCTCCCAAATCTTCCCGACTAAAAGAATTCATCAGACAATACGAACCTGAAACGTGCGTATGAAATTTATTTACACCCTACTGTTTTTCTTATCGGCTTTCGTTTCAATTCTTCCGGCCTCGGCACAGACTACGTTCTGGAATAAGAAGGCTGGTCCGTATGGCGGTACTGTTACCGACGTAGAATATGATCCGGCGAGGTCGATGACCTATGCGATTGTCGAGAATCGTTTTTTCTATTCGACTGATGACGGAACGACGTGGCAGAAAAATACTGCGATAACGAGCTTGCTTTATGATATAGAGATTGGCGATAACGGCACCGTTTATCTTAGCGATGGCAGCGCGATCTATCGATCTACGAATGGCATCGACTTTACTAAGGTTACGACAAACTTTGTGCTATCAGGCGGATATAAGATCCGGAGAATTTCAAATGGCGGTGGAACCATTGTGGCCCTCGCTTTCAGTAGGTTGTATTTCTCAACCGACGACGGTGTCACCTTTACACAAGGAGCATCCGGAACTTTTAAGACAAGTTACTTTGCCGTAGGCCCCGGCGTTAGCGGGGGACAGGGAGTCTACATGTTGGATAACACAACGAGTATGCCGCGTCGTTCGACCAATGGCGGTGTGTCGCTTGAAACTCCTACCAATACCAACCTTACAGGTCCATGCTATAGTCTTTCGAGCAGGAATGAGAAGTCGCAGATCTTCGTCGTGAATCAAACCGGGATATTCTCTGCAACGAATGGCGATACGTGGACTGCGATCAAAGGAGGAAGCATTGCAGATACTAACATCGCAGGTGCTTCGAACGGCAGTTTTATAGAATTTTCGGCGGATGGAAAGGGCATGTACTTCATCGACAATCTCAACTACAAGATGCACTACAAAGCTCCCGCGGGTGCGTCCACAACATGGGTGCAGTCTACAGCCTTTCCCGGCGGTTCGGGAAATAATATTTTCAATGCAAGTGCGAAAACACTCGACCCTGCTTCACCGGGAAGTTCAATAGCTCTCTTCGGAAACTTCAGGGGTCTCACTAAAACCGTAACGGGTACGTCGAGCTTTGTAGCCAATGCAAACATTGGTATCGAGATGGGCAACCCAAGACAGATCATGTCGACGTCGGGCGGGAACCTTTTGGTGTTCTCGACTAACCTTGGCTTACAGTATTCGAACGACCGTGGACTAACCTGGTTAAGAAGCTCGACGACTCCCGCGGGAGATATAAACATGATGACGGGCGTATCCACTGCATCGGTTCGGAACCAAACTGTGCTTGCCCTTAACAGCAGTAACGCTGTCTTCAAAACAACAAGCGGATCGTCTTATACTGCTGTGACAACTCCTACGACTTTTCGCTGGATACAGGGAGCTAACTTCAACCGCGTTTTTGCATTGAGCAATACTGCAGCGCCAGCATGGTATTATTCTAATGATACGGGCACTACATGGAGCCCTGCAATAACAATCACAGGACTACCCACGTCGTACAACATCAACGATCTCGAGCACGTGAATGTGTACTCGTTGACAACCTCGTCGGCGGTGGTGTTCTTTAAACTATTCAGTAATACCCCTGCAAATGGTACTGAGTTCTGGAAGATCACATTCACTATTGGAACCGGGGTAACTATTTCGGGGGTGGCCTCAAAAGTTGCATTCACGGGTACACCTTTCACAACAAACATACCGACCTACTCCACAGCGAAGAATGGTAAGTTCTTTGTGTTTACAGATGCCCCGAATCCTGATGCTTATGCATTTTCAGCCGACAATGGTGCAAGCTGGACCAATGTAAACTCACCAGGTAACAGCGGAAAGATGATTGTGGCTGATAATGGCTATGTGTTCCTGGGGACTAACCAGGGCAAGCTCTACTATAGCCGCGACGATGGAGCGAACTTCATTGAAACGACATTCCCTGCCGGAACGAACCTGACCAATATTTTTGATATCGTCGACATTCATATCGACACGAAAGATTTCGCACAAACAATTCTTTACCAGGGCTCTTTGCATTCCAGTTTGGATGCTATAGCGCTGCCAGCATCACCAACCGCTTTGTCGGTACTTGGAAAGACGGCTACATCGGTTTCTCTCGCATGGACAGACAATTCGTATAATGAAACCTTTTATAAAGTTGAGAGGTCGTCGAATGGGGGCACCAGTTATACAAACGTGGGCGATGTGGCGGCCAGCGACATCTGTACTGCGCCAGCCAATCGTGGGTACTTTGTAGACACGGGATTGTCGCCTTCTACGTCATACTTATACCGGGTTACTACAGTTAACTCTGCCGGTAGTTCTACGAGCAGTGTTACCGCATCGACAACCACACTGGCTGCAACTACACAGAACATTCCTGATGGTCGAAGCTGGACCGCAATTAACACGGGAGGAAACGGGTACGCGGTCGGATCGCCGAAGACCGTCGGCATCAGGCATATTGGTGGAGGGCTGTACGAAATAAGTGATGTTGCAATTGGCACATTCGATACAGATTATAAGGAAACATTCTATGAAACTGGCGGGCAAACAATGCTTGTCGGAACTAACAACGATCGATCCATTCGACCAAACGGGATGGGTACCTGGAACGGCACGAACGTTCTCACTCTCAAATGGAAGAAATGCTCCGAAGACAAGTTTGAAACAATCACGCTAACTCTTACAACCCCTCAAACTTCGGATCCCGCCCCTACAGTGCCGGCCGTTGCTCAGTCGCTCATCGTTGCAACGAACTCAATTGAAGTTTCATGGTCCGGTGCATTTTATGCGAAAGATTACATCGTAGAACGATCTCTCAATGGAACGAGCGGTTGGGCACAGGTTGGGAGTAATGTAAACGCACCAGCTACAAAGCTGCTCGATCCAGGTCCGTTTGTAGAAGGCACAAGTTATTTTTATCGGGTACGCGCACGCAACATCAATGCGGTTGCATCGACCAACTCTAACGTTCCAACGGTAGTCTATAAAAAGCCTAATCTCGTCCTATCTGCAAACTCAGGTATCGAAGCTCTTGTCTCTGGAACGCTCGGCATGTATGCTGGTGATTTCAACAACGATGGCCTGGATGACGTATTCACCATAGACAACACTCTTGGCACCAGCACAACCAGTCACCCGGTTATCTATGTCAACCAGGGCGGCGGAATTTTCAAAATCGTTAACCCTGTGATGGCCCCAGAGGTGTACTGGCTTTCTTCTCTTGCCGATATCAACAACGACGGAAACCTGGATATAGGACTTAGTGCACAAGGCGCCACACAATTCGACGTGTATTACGGAAATGGAGATCTGACGTTCACAAAGGCAACTGCCGCGCAGTTGGGTGAGCTCGCGAATATTTCCATAGTGCCGTTCTCCCATTCATGGGCCGACTTCAATAAAGATGGACGTGTGGATGTACTGCTTTGTGGAAACGGAGATATTCATCTTTTCAAACAAACTGCTACCGGAACATTCGTACGGGCTCCCGGCGGCGACCTGGCGTTGGACACCGACGCGGAGGACATGGGAACATGGGCCGACTATGACAACGACGGAGACGTAGATCTTCTTATAACACAGAGAAATGACCCATGGCGACTTTATCAGAACAACGGTGACGAAACATTCACTAATAAAACTACGGCATCCGGTCTGGCTAATTTGTTCGGGTATACAGGCCCATGGGGCGACTACAACAACGACGGAAAGCTGGACCTATTCGTAGGCGATTCAAATGAGAATGCACTCTTCAAAAACAATGGTGATGGAACATTTACGAAAGAGCCGGCAACCTCACTATCTACTGCAACTTCGACCTTTGCGAATATGTGGGGCGACCTCAATAACGACGGCCTGATAGATCTTTTATCACCGAACATTGCTGGAATCTCAAGTATGGCAACGCGGTTGGCAATAAACACAACCACTGGTGCGAATGCTTCGTTCCAGGTCACCACATCAGAAAAGGTGAGCGATATCCGTGTTGGAAGTTTCGGCGGAGCCGTACTCGACGTTGACAATAATGGCTTCCTCGATTTCGTGCCATCCATCTTCGGAGTTGCAGATGGATTTGGTCCGGCGGCACAAGAGTTGTTCATGAACAACAATACCACCGGCAACTGGATCGAAGTGAAATTAAAGGGTGTCACAAGCAATAAACTAGGCATTGGTGCCCAGGTCACCGTTGTGGCAAATGGTAAAACACAATACCGCGAAGTTTTCAGCGGCACAGCTGTCGGATCACAATCAAGCTTCACACAACACTTCGGTATTGGAAGCGCCACGTCGATCACAAGTCTGAAAGTAAGGTGGCCCTCAGGGATCCTACAGACAATGGCCAACCCGACGATCAACCAAATCCTGACGATCACCGAAGACGGGACAGGACCAGTTGTGTCAACATATTCTCCTGCCAATGACGCAACCGGCGTAAGCACACATGCAAGTCTCGAAATCACGTTCAATGAAACACCTGTACCCGTTGCCGGGAAGAAACTTACGATAACCGCATCCGGCGATGCATCCGCTACTTACACCATCGATATGTCGGCGGGCACTGTAAATGCTTCGAAGCTGACATTTGCTTTACCCGGAAGATTACTCGGCGGCAAGCGATATGACCTGGCTCTGGAAGCAGGCGCAGTCACTGACGTTTATCAAAACGCATCGCTTGCAATCTCCAGCGGCTGGGGCTTCACTACTGCCGCAGGCCCGGCTGTGAGCGCGCTCAGTCCTGCCAATGCAGCAACGAATGCTGCGGTTAATGCCGCACTTGAGATCACATTCGATAAAACAGTGTTGGCTGTTGCTGGTAAGAAGATAAAAGTGACCGGAAATACTGCTACACTTTTCGATGCTGATGTCGCTACCGGGACAATTAACGGATCGAAGTTCTCTATCGCCGCCCCTACAGCCGGGTGGCCTTACCTCACCTCATTAACAGTAACTCTTGAGGCAGGTGCATTCACCGATGAAAGTGGTAACGATACAGAAGCGATTAGCGGTACAACATGGAGCTTCACAACAGTTGAAACACCAGACGTAACACCTCCAAGCTTCCCCGACATGAGTGTGCTTCCTTCGACGGTTGATAAAGCAACACTGATGACGTCGCTCACTGTGAGCATTACTGACAACAAGTCGGTAGCGACGGCCAAATTATTTTTCAAGGCCGCGTCGGCCGCAACGTTTACTGAGAATGCAGGCGCGCCCGGTACGGGCACTAACTGGACCTTTAGTTTCCCGGCTTCAGGATTCGATGCAACTGGCACACAGTATTATTTTGTGGCAACCGATGCTTCCAACAACTCCACCAGGATGCCGGCAACCGGCTCGTACCAGACACTCATAAAATATAAAGGCAACGATTCGCAGATACCCGCATCACTTCTCGGCTCTGGTGGCCAGGTAAGTGGCTGGAAAGTGATCGCAATTCCATTCGACCTTGGAATTAATAATGGTGTGAAAACCGCGTTCAACGAGATGGACGATAAAATTATTAAAGAAGACTGGCGCCTTATCACCCTGAATCCCGAGCACAAAGAATGGCTCGATTACCCGGCTGCATTCAACACGCTAAACCGTGGCGTCGGATACTTCATCAACATCGTTACTCCTCCTGCTATCATTATTGGAGATAATCTGGTTGCCCCGAACAACACGCGCGACAACCTCTTCAAGATGACTTTGAAGAAAGGATGGAACATGGTTGGAAACCCTTACCTGGAAGCGATCGATTGGGCGAATGTCACAGCATTGAACAACCTTACAGGAACTGCTGCGGTGTTCAAGAAATTCAGCGGAGGCACGTATAGCAATACCGGCACGCTTGCAGCTTACGAAGGTGGCTTTGTACAGGTGCCTGCCGACATGACTGTGAGTATTCCTTTCATGGGACAAACCACTTCGTCGCGCATGGGCCAACCCGAGTTCGGCCCGGACGAATGGCTGTTACCTATCATATTAAAACAAGGTGAACTCACAAATACGTTTGGTGGCGTTGGTATGCACTCAAAAGCTTCAGCTTCGTTCGATGAACTCGACGACATCAACGGTCCTCGCTGGTTCGAATTCAGTGAGATGAACTTCAAACATCCCGAACACTTTGCGAAGGAGTTCGCACGCGATGTTGTTCCAGTTGCTTCGCAATACGATTGGGAGTTTAATGTCGACTCGAACCTTCCACAGACAGGCACACTAACATGGGATACAGAAAGCTATTCTATTGAAAAAGACATCTACCTGTACGACGTGGCAACACAGACACCGATCAACATGAGAGAGAACAACTCTTATGAATTCGATCCGAAAGTGTCGCGCACCTTTAAGATATTCTACGGCAACAATGCGTTGGCCCGGATTAAGCCTGCCCGCGTAATGCTCGGCGCAGCGTATCCGAATCCGACATCGAAGATGACCACAATTCCTTTCACTGTGCCCGATCAAAAGGGTAACATGAGGATACGACTGGAGGTATTCGACATGACTGGTAAAAGCGTGGGCACCCTGGCAAATGGAGAATTCGCCCCTGGTTTCTATCGCGGCGAATGGCAACCAATGGAAGGACAAAGCGACGGATTGTATTTCTACAGGTTGTTGGCGGGCGAAGAGGTGTTAACCGGAAAGGTTGTATTGAAAAAGTAGTTTTACGTATACAACTATGAAAGCTTTTCTTACCCTGGCACTGCTGGCGGTGTGCGGTTCCGCATTCGCGCAGAATGTAACTACACGTACCAACGAATTCGAAGTCGACTTTGCCGACCCGAAGAAGAATGTCAACTCGACGATCCCGGTGATCAACTGGATCACGCCGCAGGCGGAGACAACGTACCAGCAGGAGAACAAGTACAGCATCAAGTTCGAGATCGAATCATCGACCCCGATCAAGAATGTTGTTATCTCCATTAAAGAAAGTGTAAATGCTGCTGCACGCGGTAGTCAATCAGTTCAACCAGCAGTTGAAACCAATCTTCACCCGACGATAGAGCGAAGCGTCACGTTGATGGAGGGAGAGAATGTTCTCGAGATCATTGCGGAGAACGTTGATGGCGTGAAGACTGTGAGCTATAAAACTGTTCACGTTGGAACGACAAGTCTTGCAGATGTTTCGAAGCTCGATCGTACCGATTATGCTCTCGTATTTGCGACAGATCAATACGATAACTGGCCCGATCTCGTAAACCCGGTGTTCGATACCCGCACAATTGCGGAAGAGCTTCGCAAGACGTATGGCTATAAAGTTGAGATCGTGGAGAATGCCACACAGGAACAGATACTGAAAAAGCTTCGTGAATACATCGAGAAAAAATACAAACCTCTCGACCAGCTGTTCATCTTCTTCGCAGGTCATGGTAACTACGATGCAACATTCAGCGAAGGTTATCTCGTGCCGCGCGAAGCACTGACCAAAGACGAAGCGAAGACATCTTACCTCTCGTACAACCGACTGCGTTCGGTGGTCAACAATATTCCGTGCGAACATATCTTCCTGACCATGGACGTATGTTTTGGCGGAACGTTCGATCAGAAACTTGCTGGCTCACGTGGTATGGACGATGCTCCGTACACAGAAAAAACCCCCGCTGAATTCATTACCCAAAAACTTCAATACAAGACCCGCAAGTTCCTTACATCGGGTGGAAAACAGTATGTGTCCGACGGCATTCCCGGCCAGCATTCACCCTTCGCAAAAGCATTTATCGAAGCCCTCCGGTCCCGCGGCGGCAGAGATGGAATACTTACTTTGAGCGAGATCACACCCTTCGTAGAGAAGCTTAAAGTGACGCCCAGGGCAGGGGAATTCGGCGATAATGCGCCGGGAAGCGACTTTGTGTTCGTTTCGAGGTAAAGTGGTAAATTCGCCATCCCTCTAAAAGGGCAGTCTGTTGGCGGCATGGTTTACTTTACACCACCATCGGGTATCAAAGCCATACAATTATGAAAAACACCCAATACCTCTTTGTAGGGGTACTTTGCGCGGTAGCCTCTGCCACGGGTTTCGCGCAAAATGTAAGCACCCGGACAAACGAATTCGAAGTCGACTTCAGTGATCCCAAAAAACTGGTAACGTCAACCATCCCTGTTATCAACTGGATCACCCCCGTAGCTGAAACGACCTACGCTCAAGAAAATAAATACAAGATCAAGTTTGAAATCGAATCGGGAACTCCAATAAAGAACATCACTATTTCTATCAAGGAAGGTGTGAATGCAGCTTCGAGAGGACAAACAACTTTTCAACCCGACATAGGTCAGAACATGAACCCCGAGATCGAACGCAGCGTAACGTTGCTTCCCGGTGAGAACGTTCTCGAGATCATCGCAGAAAATCAGGACGGCGTAAAAACAACAAGCTACAAGACGGTACACGTTGGATCGACAGACATCGCCGACGCGAAGAAACTTGATCGTACCGATTACGCGCTTGTGTTTGTTACAGATCAATACGACAACTGGCCGGATCTCGTAAACCCCGTGTTCGATGGACGTACCGTTGCCGAAGAGCTTCGGAAGACCTATGGTTTCAAAGTAGAAGTCATCGAGAATGCAACGCAGGTAGAGATCCTGAAAAAACTTCGTGAGTACATCGAGAAGAAATACAAACCACTCGATCAATTATTCATCTTCTTCGCGGGTCACGGTAACTACGATGCAACTTTCGGTGAAGGATATCTTGTGCCGAAAGAAGCTCTTGCTAACGATGAGGCAAAAACATCTTATCTCTCCTATAACCGTCTTCGTTCTGTTGTAAACAATATCCCGTGCGAACACTTGTTCCTCACCATGGACGTATGCTTTGGCGGTACATTCGACCAGGCACTTGCTTCATCGCGCGGTATGGATGATGATACATACAAGGAGAAGAGTGCTGCTGAGTTTATTACACAAAAGCTCACTTACAAAACACGTAAGTTTCTAACGTCGGGTGGAAAACAATATGTTTCCGACGGTATCCCGGGCAAACACTCCCCATTTGCCCGTGCATTGATCGAAGCCCTGCGTTCAAAAGGCGGCCGCGATGGCATCCTCACGCTTAGCGAGATCACGCCATTCGTGGAAAAACTGAAGATTACCCCCCGTTCGGGTGAATTCGGCGACAATGCACCTGGAAGCGATTTCGTGTTTGTTGCACGTTGATTTTTAACTTTCCGGTAAAGGTTTTCTTTTTATTTTGTGCCTATGCTAAAGAACCTCCTCTCTTTGGTCTTTATTGGTGTCTCTGCTCTTTCATGGGGTCAAACGGGCAATTATTTATTGACCCACTATTCTCCCAAGAATGAAGAGATCGATCACGTTAGCTTCGATATTGCACAAGACAATCGTGGTGTTCTGTACTTCGCAAATAAGGCCGGTATTCTCGAATTCGATGGCCGAAGCTGGAACATCATCAAAACACCCGCCCCAATCTATACCATCTCTGTTACTCCCGATGGAACAGTATACGGCGGCGGCCTTTCGGGCTTCGGTCGTGTACGCAACGGGGCAAATGGCCACGAGTACGAATCGCTGACAGCTGCCCAGCCCGAAGCAACTAATATTTTTACAAGTGCCGCGGTTAAAGACCGCGTTTTCTTTTTGTCGGGGAACAACCTGTATGTTGTTGACGGTACCACCGGCTCTCCCGAAAAAACAATTGCTCCTTCGAGCGAGCAAGGCATGTTCAAAAATCTTTTCGAAGTCGACGGGGAGCTTTACGTAAATACCGACAGCGACGAGATCTTCTTGTGGAAGGACGGAGCATTAGTGCGCTCTCAATTCAATCCCTCTGCCGGTGAAATACTTTTTAGCCATGCATTAGCCGGGACACGCAAAACCCTGATCGGAACATCTGCCGACCGGGTGTTCATCTATGAAAGCGGCTTCTTCACGGAAGTGAACATTAAAGACATCGACTACCTGCATAGCAACGTGCTCGTTAGCGGCGCGTGGGTAAACGAATCACTTATCGGGCTGGCAACGTTGCGAGGAGGATTGATCTTCGTGAATCCGGCTAATGGCGAAACCCAGGAAATCACCAATTACTATACAGGCCTGCCCGACAACGAAGTATATGCGTTGCTCGGCGACAATAAAGAAAGCATTTGGGTTGCACATGATTATGGCTTCACGCGCATTGCTCCCTTCCAACCTTTCCGCACATTCAATCACTACCCCGGCCTGGAAGGAAACCTTCTCTGCGCATACTCTGCTCCCGATGGAGGCGTGTACGTTGGAACTTCACTCGGTTTGTTTAAACTGGTAAAAGACGAAGTGTATGAGGAGGAAGAATATTTCGTAACGAAGAAAAAGAAGGTCGTTTCAAAAGAACCCGAAGAGAACGAAGATGTTGCCGTAAACCAGGTCGAGAAAGCACGGCGCGGATTATTTGGTTTAGGCCGCAAGAAAGACAAAAAGAAACAGGAAGAGCCAGTTGCTGTAAAGCCAGACCCGAAAGAAAAGAAGTCCGAGAAAACAACTACCGTCAATACCCGCGAACGACGCACGCGTAAAGTGCTGAAGTCTCTTCAGTATAAGTATGTTCGTGTCCAGGGAATAAACGGCAAAGTAACTCACCTTGTGAATGTGCAGGGACAACTGATGGCTGCGGGCCTTGGTGGCGTCTTTATCATTAACGACAAGGCTGGCTCGGTACTTACTTCGGAGCCTGTTAGATCGATTTTCCTTTCGCCGTCACTGAAGCAGTTGTTTGTAAGTACATACAACGAAGAGATCAAGTCGTACAACAACGATGGTTCCAACTGGCGTGAAACACACATGCTCGATACTCTCCAGGAGTACGTGAGCTATATGTTCGAAGACAAACTGCAGAACCTTTGGTTGTGCGGTCGCTCTGGTGTGCTGAAAGTTGAAATGATCGACAATGAGATCACAAACGTCGTTACCGTTCCTTACCTCAAACCGTCGATCGACGAAACCGTTGGACTTGCGAAAGGCTCTGATGTTTATGTTGTGAATGCTGGTGAGTTCCAGTTGTATGATCCCGCCAACGACAAGTTTGCCAAATACGATTCACTTCCCGGTACCCGGAAATATTTTGCGTCAGCTGGATCGTTCTGGTTCCACGATGGACACCGCTGGAGAACCATTGACGAAGGCGTTACCAAAGCGATGCAGCTGGAATGGCTTGGGCTGTTTGCCGACATCCGCTTCCTCTCGATGACGAACGATGCCACAGGCATGTGGGTTATCACCGCCGACAACGAATTGTACAGGTTTACACCGACAGCCAGCGAACGCCCTACATCATTCCCGCTCTTCCTCCGTGGTATTCGCGGCCCGGAAAGTGGCATGGTCGAGCCTCGTCACCTGAAGATCGAAGAGGAAAAAGGCGCACTGACATTTGAATTTGTCCAACCCGATTACAACGGCTTCGAAACCATCGAGTACAGATATTTATTAGCAGGACTTAATGACGTCTGGTCTGCGTGGTCGCCCAAGAATAATGAGATCACTTTCCCATTCCTTCCTTCGGGCGAGTATGAGATCGCAGTTCAATCAATGAACATCTTCGGTAAGGTGAGCGAAGTTGACAGGATCTCGATAAGTGTTCTTCCCCCTTACTGGCGCACTCCATGGTTCTACGCGCTCGAAGTGGCATTCTTCAGCATGCTCGTGCTGCTGTCGGTGCGTTTGAGTGTTTCGAATGAAAAGTATCGTCCTATCAGCCGCGTGCTCTCGCTGCTCACGGTGATCATGTTCATACAACTTGTTCAAACAACTGCTTATTCGCTCATCGACCTGAAGAGTTCACCGGTTGTGGAATTTTTAATCCAGGTAACGATCGCCCTCCTGGTGCTTCCGTTGGAGATGCGACTCCGTAAGTTTATGGACGAAGCGTCGCAAGGGAAGTATGATCTCGCGAAACTGTTTGGCCGTAAAGACGACAAAAGGAACGACCCGATACTCTAATTTTCGAGTTTCTTTGCGCGAAATTCTCTAATATTCGGGATGCTATTAAATCTCGAATCCGTTCCGTCGCAGTTTAAAAACTACGTGAAACAAATTGACGAGACCGACGTGCTCCAGGCCCTGAGGCTTTCCGGTTTTCGTTCGCAGGTGTTGATCCATTCGATCCCAGCCGATAAGATCGATTATCGCTACGCCGAAGGAAAATGGAGTATCCGGGAATTGCTTTGTCACATACTCGATGCCGAACGCATCTTCGCATATCGCGCACTACGCTTTGCGAGAAATGATAAAACGAACCTTCACCCGTTCGACGAAAACACTTACGCTCCCGAAGCGAACGCTGGTGGAAGAAGCCTGAAGAAAATAGCCGACGAATTCACGCACCTCCGCGCTTCGACGGTAGATATGTATGAAGGATTTACAGAAGAGATGTTGCATCGCCGTGGCACAGCAAACAATAACGAAATAAGTGTTCTCGCTTTGGGTTTTGTGATCGCAGGCCACGAAGCGCATCACAGGAAAGTACTCGCAGAAAGATATTTGGTTAAATAATTCAGATGAAGAAAGTATTGTTGTTTTTGTTGTTGGCTGGGTCAGGTGCATTCGCGCAAAAGAGAGATAGCCTCGATATCAAGATTGGTCAAATGCTGCTGATCGGATATCCAGGTCCAGAGCTCGACAGCACGCTGTTGCAGGAAGTGAAGGAAGGAAAAGTCGGTTCCATAATTTTGTTCGAGAAGAATGTTCCCAAAACTGCAACGGCTTTCAACGCATTAAAGAAGGTACTGTGGACCTACCAAAAAGCCGCCCCACTTCCGTTGTTGATCACAATAGACCAGGAAGGTGGCCGGGTAAATCGATTAAAAGATAAATACGGTTTTCCTAAGTCAATCACCGCACAAGCATCCGGTAAAGCGAAATCACTCGACTCCGTTCGATTCAACGCAGAGTCCATTGCCTCTAACCTTTCCGGTTTAGGTTTCAACGTAAACTTCGCGCCGTGCGTCGATGTTGCTGTTAACCCAACCAATCCTGTAATTGTGAAAAGTGGCCGTTCGTTCTCTGCGAACCCCGACTCAGTTACAATGCTTGCGAGGGAGTACATCATTCCCCACAGAAAATACAACGTGATCACTGTGCTCAAACATTTCCCCGGTCACGGAAGCTCTCAAGACGACACACACTTTGGCGTAGCTGATGTTACACGCACCTGGACAGCCGATGAGTTGAAACCCTACAAAGAACTCCTGCAGGCTGGTTATGTCGACGCAGTGATGAGTGCCCACATCGTAAACAAAAATCTCGACCCAAGAGGCTATCCCGGCACGTTGTCAAATCGTATACTCGATTCTCTCCTGCGAAAAGTTATCGGCTACAACGGCGTGGTCTTCTCCGACGACATGCAGATGCATGCGATCAGCAAACAGTACGGCCTCGAAGAATCGATCAAGCTGGCTATCAACGCTGGTATCGACATCCTTTGCTTTTCGAACAACATTCAGAACACCGAACAACGCAACGTCGACATCGTTCATGGTGTAATCCGCAAGATGGTGCTCAGTGGCGACATCAAACCAGAACGCATCGACCAGTCGTATCGCCGCATCATGAAGCTCAAGGCAAGATTGAATACTTCGCAGGCAGAGCTCGAGATGTATCAACAGCTTGCTGCGAGAGAGAAACTTAGGGCCGACCAGTTACAGATGAAGGTCGACGAGCTCCAGGCCCAGGCCGCGGATGATGGCAAGAAGAAAAAGAAGAAGAAGAAAAGATCGTGAGCTCGTTCCGACTTATCCAGCCCACCGCGCCGCAAGTCCCGATATTACTGAGCATACCGCATTGCGGCACCGAGTTCCCCCAGGAACTTAAGGCCCAATATCGACCTGAACTTATCGCCGCTCCCGACGACACCGATTGGTTCGTTCAGCAACTTTACGATTTCGCGGCGGCAATGGGCATATCCGTTATCCACTCAACATTTAGCCGGTGGGTGATCGATCTCAATCGCGATCCAAACAGCAAGCCACTTTACACCGACGGGCGGATCATTACCCCGCTTTGTCCGGCAACAACTTTCATGGGCGAGCCGATCTACAACGATGCACGCGCTGAAGTTGACCCCGTAGAAGTGAAACGGCGTGTTGCAGTTTATTATAATCCATATCACGAACACCTCGCGAAAAAACTTTTCGAACTGAAGAGTCGCTTTGGCAAGGTGTTGCTGTGGGAATGTCATTCTATCCGCCAGCTTGTTCCGACAATACAACCCGACAAATTTCCGGACCTTATTTTAGGAACGAACGATGGAAAGTCGGCCGACGCCGGGATGATAGAAACGGTGTTGACTGAACTGAAGAAAGGAAAGTACTCGGTGAATCTGAATAGTCCATTCAAGGGAGGCTATATCACAAGGCATTTTGGAAATCCTTCGGACAACCAACATGCCATGCAGCTCGAAATGACCAAGGTGAACTACATGGATGACTCGGAGACAAAGTATGATAAGAAGAGAGCAGAGGAAATTAGAGGTATATTGAAAAAAGTCTTCTCGGCTCTCGTACGCAAATGGTTGACTTAAAGTATTTCAGGTTCTCAGGGTTGTTTCGGGGTGGCGAATGGTTGATGCCAGCTTACGTTGGTGTCGACGATGTTGGAGCCATCCGTTATATCTCATCCGACCCGCCGCAGACCAGTGCCGCTGTTGAAACAGTCCAGGGTTTTGCACTGCCGGGCTTTCAGAATGCTCACTCACATGCATTTCAATATGCGATGACAGGTGATGCCGAAGTACACATTAGTCGCGACGATGATTTTTGGTCGTGGCGGGAAGCGATGTATCGATATGCTTTGTCGGTGAATCCAGAACAGGCCGAGGCGATTGCTGCAATGTTGTATGCGGAAATGTTGAGGAACGGGTACACTCATGTCGCCGAATTCCACTACCTGCATCACGATAAAGATGGCAAGCCTTATTCGAATCTTTCAGAGATGGGCGAGAGAATGGTGTCTGCCGCAAAAACTGCGGGCATCAAAATAACACTCATCCCTGTTTTTTATCAAAAGGGAGGATTTAATATGCCCCCCACCGAACGTCAGCGTCGTTTTATTTCCAAGACGTCGGACGAATTTCTGAAGTTACTTTATGCAAACTGGAGATCGTGTGAATATTATGCGAATGCCCATACCGGTGCCAGCGTGCATTCGCTGAGAGCTGTTGATGGCGAAGACATAAAGCGTACCGTTAAACAAACGGCGTCAAATATAACTCCGTTTCACATTCATGTGGCGGAGCAAAAAAAGGAAGTATCCGACTGTTTGAATTTTACAGGTCAACGTCCAATGCAGTGGCTGCTCGCAAATGTCCCTGTTGACGAGAATTTCCATTTGGTCCACTCGACGCATCTCGACGATACAGAGTTAAAAGAACTTGCGTCTTCGAAGGCGAACGTTGTCTTATGTCCGTCGACAGAAGGAAATCTTGGTGACGGGATCTTCAGGATGAAGGAGTATGGTCAGATGGGTGGGAACTGGTGTATCGGTACCGATAGCCACATCGGGTTGGATCCATTGGAAGAGTTCCGGATGATCGACTACCGTCAACGACTGGTGTCGAACGTACGAAGCACATTTTTTGGCGATGCAGCCGGTTATCTTTTAAATTTTGCGCAGAAGCGTGGCAGGTGGGCAATGGGGGAAGGATGGTTCGAAAACTATTTTGAAGTCGGACGGGACTTCGATGCTGTAGTGTACAATGCGCGATCTCCGCGACTAAGTACGGCGGAAAAGAAGAACCTTAGTTCTGTATTACTCTATCATGGCAATTCGTCGATGGCGATGGGGACTATCGTGAATGGCAGGTGGGTGGTGAAGAATCAGAAGCACATGGCCTTCGAATCGATCCGTAAGCAGTTTGTGAAAGCAATGAAAGAGATCAACACATGAATGCGATCATACGACCAGTAAAGCCTTCTGATAGCGCTGCTGTTGCAGCAATTATAAGAACTGTAATGCCAGAGTTTGGAGCGGGACGGCAAGGCACTGCTATGCATGATCCGGAAGTGAATGACATTTACGAGGCTTACTCAAAACCGCAGACGGCTTACTTTGTTTGTGAGATAGACGGGAAGGTTGTTGGAGGAGGAGGAGTTGCGCCGCTGCTTGGCGGTGATGCGAGCACATGCGAGTTAAAAAAGATGTATTTCTTGCCGGAAGGTCGTGGGAAGGGTTTGGGGAGGAAAACTGTTGAAAGATGTGTACAGGCAGCGAAAGAGTTAGGCTTCGAATATTGTTATCTCGAAACGTTCAGCACTATGACTGACGCAATGGCTTTGTATGAGAAGCAAGGGTTTGAAAAGATTCCCGGGCCACTGGGAAATACCGGTCACTTCGCGTGTGACCAGTTTTATAAGATGAAGCTTCGCTGATCCTCAGCGGGGTTCTTACTCAAAAGTTGTAAGGTTTTTTGGACTGGATTTTTTTGATGAGAGAAATCCATGACTCTACATTTGTTTTATGGTAACTGATTTAAGGATATGTGGCCGCTCGTACACGATCGACACGAAGCTGACAGCGATGCAAAATTTTCGAAGACTTCCCGAGGGTATCCGCGCGGAAGTAATCGATGGCAAGCTGTACGTGTCGCCTGCACCCACAATATATCACCATGATGTAGTTCTGGAGCTCTTCCGGAAGCTTTACCCTTATGTCAAACATAATCAGTTGGGCTTTGTGACTGCAATACCCGAAGACGTCTACATTAAAAAAGCCAATGCTGTAATACCCGACATTTTTTTCGTCTCACGCCGGAACAGGAACATCCGGCGAGAAAAACGCGGGTTCATTGGCGCTCCCGACCTTACAATCGAAGTCCTCTCACCCAGCAACAAAAAATACGACCGCACTATAAAGAAAAACGCCTACCGTAGGGCAGGCGTCAAAGAGTATTGGATCATAGACCCGGAAACCAAAATCGCTGAAGGCTATCGACTGAAGAGAGGTACTCGCATTTATAAAGAACCAATCGTCATGACTTCAAAAATTCACATCGGTCTCTTCGACCGCACGTTCCGCTTCTAGTTTGCTACCTTCTTCGTCAGCAAAGTCTCGTCGAAAAGCTTAAGTATCCTCTTGTACTCATCTGTCCAACTGCTCGGTTCCACAAACCCGTGATCTTCCATCGGGTACACCGCAAGTTCCCAATTATCCTTCCCTAACTCGATCAACCTCTGCGACAATTTCACAGCATCCTGGAAATGCACATTTACATCCACCATACCGTGGCAGATCAAAAGTCTGCCCTTCAATCCAGCTGCATGATACAACGGTGAGCTCTTTGCATATGCAAGGCTATCGGTATATGGCTCATTAAGAATATTCGAAGTGTATGGATGATTGTACTGAGCCCAATCGGTAACAGGCCTCAGCGCCGCACCCGCTGCAAACACGTCTGGTGTTGTGAACAATCCCATCAACGTGATGAAACCGCCATACGATCCGCCATAAACGCCGATGCGCTTAGGATCGACACCATGTTTTTCCGCAAGCCACTTTGCTCCATCTACGTTGTCGGTAAGGTCCTTGCCACCCATAAAACGATAAATACCTGTACGCCAGTCGCGGCCGTAGCCTGCACTTGCGCGGTAATCCATATCGAGAACTGTATAACCTTTATCGGCAAGCAGGTTATGGAACATGTATTCACGGAAGTAGCTGCTCCACCATTTGTGAGCATTCTGAAGGTACCCTGCGCCGTGTACGAAGATCACCGCGGCACCATTTGGATTTGCGGGCTTGAACAAACGTGCGTAGATATCCGCTCCATCGCGTGCTTTGATAGTGGTAAGCTCAGGGTCGCGCCAGTTGTACGATTTAAATTCGTCGGTAATTGAATTTGTGATCTGTACTGCTTTGGCACCAGGTTTATTCTCTTGCAGATACAACTCCCACGGTTTGTTAGAATAAGAATAACGGAAGGCGATCCACTTCTCATCGGGCGATATTGTTACTTCGTTGTTGCCGGTAAGCGACGTCAGCTTCTCAGCTTTGCCCCCTGTAACCGGCAGCTTGTAGAATTGCTTTTCTCCTGGGTGAACTTCGTTTGTGGTAATGTAAAAGAACTTCTTGTCGTTGGAGATGTCTACGTTTTGTACTTCGTATTTTCCGGATGTGATCGCAGTTTTCTTCGATGTGGTTACGTCGTACGAATAAATATGTGTGTATCCGGATTCTTCAGATACAAACCAAAGTGTTTTATTGTCATTCAACCAGCCTAAAGAACCCGTTGCCATCACACCGAATCCTCCTGTGCCAGGACCGCCGATCCATGCTTCGTCGCGTTGCCTGTCGACAGGGGTGAGCTTTTGCGTAGCGCAGTCGAGCAGCATGATCCAGCGGTCTTTGTTGTCTTGCGAACGAACTACAACGACACCATTCTTGCCGTCGCCCGACCAAACGGGTCCGTGGATGATCGTGGGACGTGGAGTTGGTTTCGCATCTTTCGCCTTGTCATCTTTTTTCTTCGAAGCATAATCTTTCTTGAAGTCGGGCTCGTCGAATATTCCGGGGATGTCGTTTGTCCTGACCGCAAACACTGTGTCGTGAGCGATGTCGTACACGAACATCTCGTACGTGTTCTGATTGGCGCCGACTTTAGTGCGGGCGGGGATGTCTGTTGTGAAACCTGATTCGGTTACATAATTCGGAACGAGTGTGTTCTTTGCATTGCCGGCTGTTTTCGCGAGCCTGTAGGTTATGAATTTTTCGTCGGGGCTCAACCTAACATTGTCGACGTTCTTATCGTCGATGAAAATTTCTTTGGGGCGTTTGGGCATGTCGGCCTTGCGATGTTTCTCGGTGGCCTTTTTGTCTGCGGCGCGTTCGGCAACAACCTTCATGTATGCCAACTGATCGTTGTTCAACCACTTTTCCTGTTCGGTTGATTTCGTTTCTGATTTTTTGTTCCCACGTTTGAAGTCACTCCATTGGCGAACTGCTCCGGTCGCCAGTTCGAAGCTGAAAAGGTTTTGATCGGCTATGTAATAAACTTTCTTCTCGTCGATGGAGAATGTCGGGTTGAATTCGCGCACAAGCGTCGTGGTCAGTGTTGTGACTTTTCCTGTTGGAACATCGAGCATGAACAGGTCGCCATTTTTTTCGTAGAGCTTGCGTGTTCGCGTCTTGTTGTATTCGCCGGCGACGGCTGGTAGTGCGCGTCGAACCGCGGGACTCACCTTCTGAGGGGTTTTTCCGACGAGGGTGATTGAATACAACGAGTCGCCAGGAGTTTTGTCGGGGTTCCAGTTGAAGAAAATCTGCTTGCTGTCTTCCGACCAAAAAACATTTGAAGGGCTTGTACCGATCCATTTCGGATCACGCATAATTTTTTCTACCGTAAGCGGCGCGAGCTGTTGCGCGTAGGCAGAAAAACTTATCAGGACGAGGAGTAGAGATTTCTTCATGTTAAGGAGTTAGGTATCCAATATTATAGGAATTTGAATCGTCTTCGAAAGGTTTTTGACAAAAGGCAGTAACTAAAAAAGTGAAGGACAATTAGAGGGGTAGCAGTCGCGGGAGTTAAAATCTGATATTTTGTAGATTGCCTGATGCGCAGAATCACCCCCACCCTCCTGATCCTGCTTTGCCCGGTATTGGCCCTGGCCCAGGAAAACTTTGGTTTCCCGTTTGGTAAAACGACGTATTCAGAAATTGATGTTAAAAACTACACGAAGGACACCTCCGCAGCCGCGTATTACATTAAAGAACTAGCGGAAGCTCACGTCGACGACGCCACGAACAGCCTCATTATTTTTACCTATCACGCGAAGATCAAGATACTAAAGCAAAGTGCGGTAGACCTTGCCGACATCCGGGTAAAACTGGGAAAATCAATTGATGGTTCCGCGAAGGAAGAGATACATCGTGTTCGCGCGTCTGCGTTCAACATCGTCAACAATAGTTTGAAGGAGACTAAGATGGATCCGAAATCCGTGTTCCTGGAAAAGAACGATAAGGGGATGTACGACTACGCAAAATTTGCAGTCCCCGATGTAAAGGCCGGTACCGTTATCGAATACCAGTACGAGATCATCTCGCCGTTCCTTTACAATTTCAGAAAGTGGGAATTCCAGGCAGAAATTCCAAAGATGTATAGCGAATACTGGACATTGATTCCTGGAAATTACGTTTACAATATTATTCTTCGCGGCTATCTCCCGCTGACAGAAAAGAAGGACGAAGTAGTAAGATCCTGCGTCACGAGTGGTAATGGTGCTTCAGCGAATTGTCAGTCGACCCGATATATAATGAAGGACATTCCGGCATTCAAAGAGGAAGAATTCATGACCGCCAAAGAAAACTATATATCCTCGATCAACTATGAACTGTCTGAACTACGCCATTGGGACGGTCGTGTTGATAAAGTGACTAAGGAGTGGAAAGATGCTGACGAGGAACTTAAGTTGCACGATAAGTTTGGACAACAATTACGCAAAGGAAAAGATGTTGTGGATGGATATGTCGACGCTTCAATCTTGTCGGAACCCGATCAGCTAACAAAGGCAAAAAAGATATATGATTTTATTAAGTTCCGGTTCACCTGGAATGATATTTACGGCAAGTACAGTGACCTCGGCATCAAGAAGGCCTTCGACCAAAAGATAGGAAACGTTGCCGACATCAATCTTTCACTTATTGCTGCTCTTCGTTACGCCGGCCTGCAGACAGAACCCGTGTTAATAGCGACTCGCGACGTCGAACGCCCCACCGAACTTCATCCAGTCTTGTCTGATTTCAATTACGTGATCGCTAAAGTGGTGATCGGCGACAAGACCTACCTGTTAGATGCTGTCGACGACTTTCTGCCATTCGGGCTTATCTCGGATTTCTGTTACAATGGCAAAGGCCGGGCGATCGCAGAGCAGGGATCTTACTGGATGGACATAAAGCCAACCGATAAGAACAGGTTAGTGACACAGGTGAACATGAAGTTAGACGCAGAAGGAACTTTGAAAGGAACGATCACGTACTCACACTATGGTTATGCGAGTGTAAGTCGACGCAAGAAACTAATGAGCTTCCCTGATGAGAAGGCTTTCCTCGAAGACCTGAACTCGAACAATCACGAATATTCAATTGAAGGATATAAACGGACCATGGAAGATGATCTTTCGAGGCCTATTGTCGAGGTGTTCGACGTTCAGCTTTCTGCATTCGACACTCCCGCGTCAACACACTTTTTATTCAATCCTTTTTTTGGTCAGCAAACAAAAACAAATCCATTCAAAACGGTAGAAAGAAATTTCCCCGTCGACTATGGAGTTCCGCTCGATCGCAGTGTGCTGGTGAGCATCGAGTACCCGAGTAATGTCGAGGTCACATCACTTCCCGACAAAGTGGGGATGACTCTCCCGGCGGCTGGAGGAAGATACATTTACGCCGCCCAGTCGGATGGCACGAAGTTGAGTATTAGCAACCTCTTCAGTATCAGCAAGCCCTTGTTTGCACCGGAAGAATACCCGTACCTGCGTGAGTTGTATGCGAAGATGATCCAGGCCGAAAATGCGGATATCATTTTCCAGCGGAAAAAATAACAACCCTATTCGTCGCGTTCTTTTGTGAGATCGCTAAAGAGGCTGTTGATGATACTCAGTATCAGACTGAACGCCAGCGCCCACCAGAATCCGTTTACGTTGAAACCGGGCACGAATGCATCGACCAGGAGAATGATAAGGGCGTTGATCACGAGCAGGAAAAGTCCGAGCGTGGCAATTGTTAACGGGATCGTGAAAAGGATCAGGATGGGTTTCACAATAAGGTTCGCAATGGATAGCACGAGCGCCGCCAGCAGCGCGTAGCCGTAGTGCTCAACGTCAACTCCCGGTAAAATATATGCCGCCAGCACCACCGCGAGCCCATTCAGAAGAAATTGAATAATCCCTTTCACGCGAACAAAGATTGTGATGAAGTTGTATATTTTTGATAAAACCCACAAAAAATAATGCCGCAGTTCCGGTTCAAAATCAAGGGATATCTCAACGAGCCCGGCGAGTACTCGGAACTGCACGAGGCCGACTCGGGAACAATTTTGCAATTCATCCTGCAACACTGGTTCAACGAAACTCTTCCAAACAATCTCGACATCGTCTTCATTCAGAACCAGGCGGGCGATCAACTCATTATCGACCACCTGAAACGCGACATCTTCGATTATTATTTCCTCGAAAAGGGTAAACGGCGATCATACTATCACAAGAAGACCGACATACAATTCATGTTTTTCGTGCTCGAGAGTTTTTTCAACAATCGCACGCAGGACATCATGCACAATCTTAAGATTACCGACGACGATTGGGAGTTCATTCGCGGTGATTATGCCGGCAAGGACTTCAATTATTCAATTACCCGCGAACGTCTTTGGAAAAACCTGGATTCGTTAGCGTATCCTTTATGCGTTCTGGTTGTCGCATTACTGCTGTCGTTCGTTATCTCGTACGTCATGCTTATTGTTGGATTGGTCTTCTGCCTCGTGTTTGCGTTCGGTATGTATTCGACATACATGCGACTGCGTTCATATTACAATGACAATAAGGATATCTCGCTGAAGTTCAGCCGGGGTGACGACCATCTTCACATCAAGCGTGGAGGCTGGTCGCACTCAATTCCGAAGACCGACATCCGGAATATTCTCAAGTATGTTCACCCCGTGAATGAGTCGACCATAGCCGAATATCATACGGAGATCGAGTTTCTGAATGGAAACATTTTAAATGTGACCTGCCTGCTTGTACCACAGGATGAAATTGAACTGAAGTTCGCGAATGATCTTTTGCCCATCGAATTCAAAGTGATAGAGGCGAGAAAGATCTTGCGGCCAACAAACCTCGACAAGTATTTTTCGTCGATTAAGCCGCTTACCGCCCGCGACCCCCAGTATTCAAAATAAAGTCTCCTTATCTTTGAGACCCCTATGTATGCCATTGTTGATATTGAGACGACGGGAGGCTACGCTGAAAAACATCGTGTAACGGAGATTGCCATCTACCACCACGATGGCATTCAGATCACAGATCATTATAAAACACTCATCAACCCCGGCCGGAAGATCCCGCACTTCATCACGGGCCTTACCGGCATCAACTACGAAATGGTAAAAGAGGCACCGTCGTTTGCCGAGGTCGCCGACGAAGTGCTTGGATGGCTCAAAGACCGCGTGTTCGTTGCGCATAACGCTCATTTCGATTACAGCTTTTTAAAGAAAGAATTCGAAGACAACGGCAAGAGCTGGAACAGCAAGAAACTTTGCACCGTGCGACTCAGCCGCAAGATCCTTCCCGGTCTCGATTCATACGGTCTTGGACGTCTTGCCGAAAGTCTGGGTATTAAAATTCTTGATCGCCATCGCGCGGGTGGCGATGCGCTCGCCACTGCAAGGATATTCGACATCCTGTTAAAGCGGGATCAGGATGGAGTGATCGCAAAGGCGCTCCGAAGAAACTCCGGCGAAACGATTCTTCCTCCCAACCTTCCGAAAGAAGACTTCGATAAACTGCCGGCCCGCCCCGGTGTTTATTATTTCCTGGATGCCCGCGGCACTGTGATCTATGTTGGCAAAGCGATAAACATTAAGAAACGGATTGCCGGACACTTTACTGGTGAAGCCCGCGAATGGAATCGCTCGAACATCCGCAACGAGATACACAACATCACGTGGGAACTTACGGGCAACGAGTTGATCGCCCTCATCCTCGAAGCACAGGAGATCCGTCGTCTTTGGCCGAAATACAATCTCGCGCAGAAATATCGCGTGGAGGAATGGGGAGTTTATGATTACGAAGATCGCAATGGTTATCTCCGTTTTTGTGTGAACGTTGTTAGTCGCGGCAGCAAGCCTTTGATAACATTCAGTAATAAAGGAGATGCATGGAACTTCATGTGGGAGAAGGTTCGCGAGAACGACTTGTGCCCAAAACTTTCCGGTCTTCAGTTAGCGAAAGGACTCTGTTTCGCACATCAGTCCGGTTCGTGTAAAGGTGCATGCCAGGGTGTCGAGACTCCGAAGAAATACAATAAGAGAGCACAACGTGCTGTCGACGGCTTCTTTGAGAAAGGTCAGACGGTGGCAATTTTTGGAAAGGGACGCAGCCCCGAAGAGCGATCACTTGTGCTTGTTGAGAACGGATTCTACCAGGGCTTTGGATTTTTTGGCAACGAAATAGCTATTGCCAATCTTGATGCAGCAAAAACTTTCGTGAAGCCGGGAAAAGAAAACAGGATCGTTCAAAATCTTGTAAACTCATTTTTGCTGAACCCCCGCGGAGCCGAGATCATAAGCTTCCAGTAACTTTCTGTTGACGCTCACACGCGTTTCGTTGATCTACCACCGAATGGAGTATTACGATCGAATCGTCTTATGATGACTTTCGGGAATGTTTGTACTGCGGATTGCTGCATTTGTCCTGGTAATCATTGTATTTGTTCGTTGCGACACTCGGCCACAACCCGAGCCCCTGAACATTCCAAACAATCCTCAACCTCGTAAGGGCGCCGTCACCAACGTTTTTGACAACGCTGCCGACATAAACATTCTGTTTGTCGGGAACAGCTTAACCTACGAGAATGATCTTCCTTCGATTGTTGAAGAGATAGGTAAAATGGATGGTGTTCGTATTGGGGTTACCTCGCTTACAGTTGGAGGTTTTTCCCTCGATGATCATTGGGAGAAGGGGACAATACAAGCTACGCTCGCAAAGGATCATTACGATCTGCTGATCGCACAACAAGGCCCTTCGGCCCTGCCGGAGTCGCAGGAATTACTTAGAGAATCGTCAATCAGGATTGCGAATGAGTGCCGGGCTCACGATACCGTGTTTGGTTTGTACATGGTGTGGCCCGCGCTCGAGCGTGACTTCGATCGCGACAACTCGATTGCTTCGTACACGAATGCCGCCGATGCAGCCGGTGCGTTGCTCTGTCCTGCTGGTCTCGCGTGGAAGCTTGCATGGCGGAGTGATAGAAGCATCCCGTTTTATGGACCCGATAATTTTCATCCGAGCTATCATGGGAGTTTCATGGCAGCGATGGTGATCTATGCTGCGATCAAGAATAAAAAGGATCTTGATTTTATTAAGAAGCCAGAGAGTATTTCAGAAGCACATTTTTCGATAATGAAGAATGCGGCGATCAACGCCCTTTGACACCGGGATAAAGATCCTGTACGACATCGCTGGTAAAATATTCTTTCGTATCAACATTCATAATTGAGAGCTCGCCGCTCCATGCGGCGCCGGTATCCATCATCCAGACTTCACAATATTTTGTGGGTTTATGTGTGTTGATGGGGGTATGGCCGACATATACTTCGTCGTAAGGAGTAAGGCGCACGCCGGACTTTATAAGTTCATGATGTTTTGCCATTTGCACAAGTGTTCGATCCCAAAACAGAGTATAGTCTGAACATTCTTCTGCCCTTCTTTCAGGCATTACACCTGCATGCACAAACAACCTGTTGTTTTCAACAAAGTATGGCTTTGCATTTTTGAAAAACTCCAGATGATTCTCAGGCACTCCATTTACATAAGAATCGCATGTAGCTCTTCCACCTTGTTCGAGCCAGATTTCTTCCGCTTCCCTGGTCTCCATCCACTGCGATGCCCACACGTCGTGGTTGCCCATCAGGTAGATAAGATTGGGGATACCGAGAAGCTCGTCGATACATTCTTTGGTTTCAGGCCACCCGTCGGTTACATCCCCCAGGCAGATCAGCCGGTCGGAGATCCGGTCGAACCCGGAACGTTCCAATACTTGCCGTAAAGCGCGGTATGCTCCGTGGATGTCGCCAACTACAAATGTTCTTCCCATTCAGTATATCTTTACAGCCTAAAATTTAAATAACATGGATTGGATTCAATTTATGGGCCACTTCGGCGCGTTCCTCACCAGCGTCACGTTTATTCCGCAAGTGTACAGGACATGGAAGCTGCGCAGCGCCGGCGATATAAGTCTCCTCATGTTATTTATCGTGTTAACGAGCACCATCGTGTGGCTGACGTACGCTTTCGCGTTAATGCTGTGGCCCGTAATCATTGCCAATGGCATAGTTTGTGTTTTGAGCCTTCTCCTGATCTACTTTAAGATTAGTTTTAAATAGCGAAATTCCTATTATTGCGGTAAAGAGGCATTTTATGGCGGAAGCAACCGAGGTACAACAGGAGCATCAACTTAAAATAAAGAGGGTTTACGGCGAAGTCGGCAAGGTCGTGGTAGGCCAGGACTACATGGTCAACCGGCTGATGGTGGGCCTTTTTACCAACGGTCATATTCTCCTCGAGGGTGTACCCGGCCTGGCGAAAACGCTTACGATCTCTACCCTGGCCCAGGTTCTTCATTTGGATTTCCAACGGATCCAGTTTACTCCCGACCTCCTTCCGGCCGACCTTGTTGGCACAATGATCTACAATCAGAAGGAGGGGAAATTCGAAGTAAAGAAAGGGCCGATCTTCGCAAACATCATTCTCGCCGACGAGATCAACCGATCGCCAGCTAAAGTCCAGTCGGCCCTGCTCGAAGCCATGCAGGAAAAGACCGTAACTATTGGTGAGACTACCTTCAAGCTCGACAGACCTTTCCTCGTAATGGCTACTCAGAACCCGGTAGACCAGGAAGGAACATACCCGCTCCCGGAAGCACAGATCGACCGATTCATGTTAAAAGTATTTGTCGATTACCCCACAAAAGACCAGGAGCTCGAGATCATGAGAAGGATCTCAAACATGCAGTTCAACTTCGAAGTGAATGCACTCCTTACGAAGGAAGATATCTTCGCAATACGTGAAGAGGTCAACAGGGTCAAGATATCAGAGTCGCTCGAACGTTATATTATAGAGTTAGTATCTGCTACACGCAAGCCGAAGGAATACGGACTCGATAAGGTCGCGATGTATGTTCAATTCGGAGCATCTCCCCGCGCAAGTATCAACATGAACCTCGCTGCAAAGGCTATGGCCTATATGGATGGCCGCGACTTTGTTCTGCCCGAGGACATCAAGGAAATAGCACGCGATGTGATGAACCATCGTATCCTTATGAACTACGAAGCAGAAGCCGACAACGTGAAGACCACGGATATCATAGAGGCTATTCTGAAAAAGATCCCGATTAACAAATAATCGACTTTACTGCGAGGTTATTCTGGTAAACCGGGTTTAACAATTCGGTAATACAGCAGACTCAGAGGGATAATAATGTCGGCCCACCTTTGTGGCATGAAATTCCTCTTTACCCTCTCCCTTTTCAGCTTGTTGAGCCTCACCGCCTGGGCCCAGAATGGTACCATCGACGGCCAGGTAGTCGACGTGAAAACCAACGAAGCCATTATTGGCGCCAACGTGGTTATTGAAGGAACGACTGTTGGGGCGGCGACCGACATTGAGGGTAAGTTCACGATTGCAAACGTGAAGCCTGGTACATACAATGTTGTAATCACCTACATCGCTTATAAATCTCAGACAGTTACGGATGTTGTTGTTGAGTCGGGCAAGAAGACTACGCTGAAAGTAACGTTGGTGGAAGACATTGCAGAGTTGGCGGAGGTTGTGGTAACGGCACAGAAAGAAATTTCGAACGACGTAAGTCTTCTAAACACTATCAAAGAGAACAAGCTTGTTGTGAGTGGTATCTCTGCGCAGCAGATGACGAAGCTTCCGGATCGCGATGCGGCGCAGGTGATGATGCGTGTGCCGGGGATTACGGTGCAAGACGGAAGGTTTGTGCTTGTTCGCGGGATGCCGGAACGATACAACCAGGTATTAATAAATGGTATCATTGGGCCCAGTACTGAGATCGATAAACGTTCGTTTTCTTTCGATTTGATCCCTGCAGGTTCATTGGATCAGATGTTGGTTTATAAATCAGGTACGGCAGAAATGCCTGGAGATTTTGCGGGGGGTGTTATTCAGATGGTGACGAAGTCGCCGGCGTACGAAGAATTTATTAGTGTTGGATTGAGTGCAGGCGTGAGGACAAATACTACTTTCCAGGACTTCAAGTTCAACGCATCAAACGGAACTGACAATTTCGGTTTCGACAACGGTTTCCGGGATATGCCTGGCAACTTCCCTACAACTGCAGCCCTTCAGGCAACCAACAGAAGTTCTCAGCTTCGTCTCGATGCAGGAAAGACCCTTGCCAACAATTTTGCCCTCAATAACAAAAAGGCTGGTCCTGATATGGGCTTCAACTTCGCCACAAGCCAAAATGGAAAAATAGGTAATGTCGGCTTGAGTAATCTTACCTCAGTGGCGTATTCGAGAAGCTTTACTCATTATAATTCGGAATTCCTCCGCTACCAGGACTTTACGACAACAGATCCGACGAAGCGTTTTGATTATAGTGATAATGTTTATAGCAACGATGTGCGTATCAACGTAATGCACAACTGGTTGATAAACATCAATGACAGAAACAAAATTGAATTTAAGAACCTTTTTGTGCAGTTGGGTGAAGACAAGACGACAACACGTGTTGGTACTGAGTTCGGTCAGCGTAATGGTCAGGACATGCAGAACTATGCCTACTATCATCTGAACCGTTCGATCTACACTGGTCAGTTGGATGGAAAGCATACTCTTGGCGATGGTTCTTACAAATTGAACTGGGTTGTTGGAATGAACTACATCAATCGTAATGAGCCTGACTATCGCAGGTTCCGTACGTTCCGCGACAAGTCGCTCGCTGGTACAGAAGCTCCTTTTGAAGTCCTTCTGCCTCCAAGCGGTAACCCATTCGAAGCAGGTCGTTTCTGGTCGAAGCTCCAGGACAAGGGCTTTTCACATGGCTTGAACCTTGAGAGGAAATTTGGCGACGTCAGTTCCAAGCGTGCCCCGGTGGTCAAAGCCGGTTATTTCCTGGAAAGGAAGACGCGCACATTCGATGCGCGCTACGTAAACTACATTATTCCGAATCTCGGGCAGGATCTCGAGCAAGCATATGCTCTCGCCAGACTTCCGCTAGACCAGGTGTTTGCATCACAAAACATCAAGCCAGAAGGTTTCACCATCGAGGAAGCAACCAAGCCCCAGGATCATTACTCTGGAGAGAACACGCTCTCTGCCGGATATGTCAGCACGCAACTTCCATTAGGTAAGTTTGATGTGAACATCGGCATGCGAGCAGAGTACAACGTGCAGAATCTCGATGCTATTGGTTCCGACGGTACTCCCCTGCGAGTAAACAATCCCGTTTTTGCCCCATTGCCTTCATTCAATGTCGCGTACAACACGTCGGACAGATCGCTGATACGTTTGGCATATAGCCGAACGATCAACCGTCCTGAGTTTCGTGAGCTCGCTCCCTTCCTTTTCTATCAATTCGAATTCGAATCGGCCCTCATCGGAAATCCTCGCTTGAAGACGGCATTCATTCACAACGTAGACTTGCGTTGGGAAATGTATCCGAACCCGGGTGAAACGATCAGCATTGGTACATTCTACAAGCAACTGAAAGATCCGATCGAATTGTATTTGCAGGTAACTTCAGATGTTCCCCAGCTGGTTTATAACAACTCGGCTTCTGCTTACGACTATGGTCTCGAAGTTGAATTCCGCAAGTCACTCGCGAGCCTTGGCGTATCCCGGTTCCTTCGCAACACGTCATTCAATGTGAATGCCTCATGGATCAAGAGCCAGGTCGACATCGGAGCGAACGCGGGTGGCAACCTTGCGCGCTACAGGCCATTGCAGGGACAATCGCCCTATATAATTAATGCCGGCGTATATTACAGCGATGAGGACAATGGATTCTCCGCTAACGCAGCGTTTAACGTATTTGGGCCGAGGATATATTCGGTGGGTGATATAAACTTCCCAACTTTCTGGGAAATGCCGAGGAAGGCGCTTGATCTTCAGGTATCGAAACGAATCGGGAAAACCCTTAGCTTGAAACTAAACGCACAGAACCTCCTGAATACACCATTCCGGATTTTGCAAGACAGTAACCAGGACCAGGAGATAAAGTCATCAGATCTTTTGATCCAGAAATACAAAGTGGGATCACAGTTCTCTCTCAGTCTGAACTGGATGTTCGCGAAAGAATAATATTTACACAGGAGCTCTTTAGATACTATGAAAGGTCCGCCCTGAAGCGACGCACGTCTGCTTCCGGACGGACCTTTTGTAATTGTTAAGTGATTGTAAAATCGTTAACACTGGGCTAATGAAGACTTAACCGGTCAGTAACTGCCTCACCAAGGGATAGGGATAATTTTGAGCGCTAATTCAAAACAACTATCCGCATGAAAACTTTTATTAAAAGCCTTTCTCTTCTGCTGATGGTAGTGTCTATAGTGACATTCCAGGCATGTAAGGAGAAAGAAGATCCGACACCCCTTCCGGTGGTGACGGCGCCCGCAACAGTAGCATCTGTACAGGTGGGAACTAAAGCAGACATTACATTCACTTTCACAGCTGAGGGTGGATATTCAAACGCAACTGTGACTGCAACTGGTGGAACTGCAGCTGTAAAAACTGCTGGTACTGCAGGTGCAACTACAGGTTCGGTAGTTGTTGAATTCACTGCAGACAACACCGCTGGTGCTGGTACTGTAGTCCTTACGTTGACCGACGGAGAAGGCCAGACAGCCCCTGCAACAGCAACTGTAAACAAGACTATCAGTGCTCCTCCTACAATAGCACTCAGCGCAGCATCAGGTAACGTAAACCCTGGAGCAAGCGTAAAAGTAACAGCTACAGTTACTGCAGCGAATGGCGTGAAGAATGTGTCTTATACGCTCACAGGCGGCCTCACAGGATCACCTACGAGCCCCGTTACTCTTACAGGCACTACAGTTGAACTTACTTTCACAGTACCTGCAGCCACAGCAATCGGGGCAACGCTGACAGCTGTTATAACAGCAACTGACAATCAGAACCTGAACAGCACTCCGGTAACTTTCACAGTTATCGCAAGCACTAACGAACTTACTGGCCAGGTAACAGCTAACACCACGCTGAAGAAAGGCACTCCTTACCTGATCAAAGGAACTTATATCGTAATGCCTGGCGTAACTCTTACAGTGGAACCTGGTGCGATAATAAAAGGTGATAAAGCTTCTAAAGGTGTGCTTGTCGTGAAGCAAGGCGGAAAGCTCGAAGCTGCCGGAACTGTATCTGATCCTATTGTATTCACTTCTTCACAACCTGCTGGCGAGCGTGACCGTGGCGACTGGGGTGGTATTATCATCATGGGTGATGCTTATGTAAACCAGGCTGCCAAACCTTCTGTTGAAGGTCTTACTCCTCCAGCAGATAACGCCGACTTCTATAAGTACGGCACTGTCGATGGGCTGCAAGCAACGACTGGCGTAGGCACAAACGATCAGAATAGCGGAACGCTTAAATACGTACGAATCGAGTACGCTGGCATCGAACTCATCCCCAACAGCGAAACAAATGGTTTAACGTTAGCTGGTGTAGGTAGCGGAACTACAATCGACTACGTTCAATCTTCGTATGGCGGTGACGATGGCTTCGAATGGTTTGGTGGTACTGTAAGTGCCAGGCACCTTGTATCTCTTGCAACCTGGGATGACGATTTCGACACCGACTTCGGTTGGAAAGGTAACGTTCAATGGGGTCTTGCCGTTCGCGCTCCTTTCGTGGCTGACCAGTCAGGTTCAACCTCATTCGAAAGCGATAGCCAGGGCAACGCAAACGCAATTGGTACTGTTTGTGATGGAACAACCGGAACTGGCTGTACTCAAGGTGTTTTTTCTAATATGACTATCATCGGGCCGCGTGACTTTAACAACACGGGCTCAGGTTCAACCCGTGCGATCAGCGCTAACTACACTCGTGCAATGCACATCAGGAGACGCACTGCGATCTCTATTCTCAATAGCGTTATTACTGGCTACGGTGCTGCTAGCGGATTGCAGGGCCTCCAGATGGACGATGCGGGTACCTTCACTAACTACACTAACGGGCTTGGTGTGTTCAGAAACAATATCCTTATGTTCCCTGATCCAGCAAACCAGACCGCCACTACACAGGTGCAATATGGTACCAACGTTGGCGCAAACGCGACTGAAATGGCAAACAACGCCTTCACTACTGTTAAAGGTTTCTGGGAAACTGGTGCTACAGGCACAAACGAACTGATCAAGCCTGCAAGCTCTAGCGCTCCCTGGGCTCCTCAGACCGGTACGCCTCCTGCAGGATCAGTCAACCCGTACACAGCAGTTGGTCTCAGCGCAGACTACTTCTTCGGAAGCAAGACTGCCGGTAGCTATCCTTCGAATCCTAACTTCGCTGTTACTTCAGGCACACTGCAAGGTTTAGTTGCCGCCGATCTGTTCGCCGACGCCAAAATCAGTGCAAACACATTCTTCGATAAGACCCTTACATACAAAGGTGCTTTCGGAGCAACAGACTGGACAGATACATGGGCTGAATTCCAGCCCTTTACTAAAGGTTACTAAGTTTTAAACAGTACTACCCGTTCTATATAAGATTACCCCGTAGCAAATGCTACGGGGTTTCTTTTTAATACTTTTGATGAATGAAAGCACGAATGATCGTATTGTTGATGTTGGGATTGACCGCCTGTCAACGAAGTTATGACCCGTCGTCGTATCTCACTCCGCAGGAGCAATACGATCAAATGTGGAAAATCATTCGTTACATCGGACGTGCACCTGAAAATCTTACGCTACCTGAGAGATTTTATAAGGGCTACGACGATCACTATAAAGAACAGATGTCTATTCACCGCCTCGACGCATATTACATCGATGGTCATACTCACTTTTTTTTGATCAGCCGGAAAGCACCCAGCCTCGTTGACAAACGCGTAGCTACCGGCGGTAAAATGACCCTAAACGATAAAGGAGAACTCACCGACTACGAAGAAGTATTCCGCACCTGGAAAATGACCGACAGCCTGCAGATCAAGAAGAGTATTTTTTTATTTGACAAGATGGTGAAGGGTGAAAACCTCGATCCTTATCTCACAAAGAACTCCACCCCTGAAGAATACATCGAGTTCCCCGATGACTACACCTACTTCGATAAGGTTGATAGGATCTGGAAGAAGAAACCGTATTAGTTAACCAGTCAATTCACCTTCCCCTGCCGCTCCTTATGCATCTCAATCACCTGCTTTATCTTCACACCCGCCTGTGCAATTGAATCCTGCGACTTCTTGTTGTTAACAATCTTCTGTTTCAACACCAGGTCTTCCAGCTTATTTGCTTCCAACGCCTTCTCTAGACGAATTTTTTCTTCGTCGTTGTTCTGAAGTTTGTTCGACAACGACTTTCCTTCACTCGTTAATCGTTGTGCCTGCTTGTCTACCGCATCCGAAGCCCGTTGTGCTTCGTCGATCTGCTCCTGGATCTTGTCCTTATAAAACCTGATACAAAAACGATATACCATCTGCTCTATATCTTTCGTCGCAGTTTCTACTTCGCTCGCATTCCATTCGCCGGGGATAATTCCTATCCAAACGCGTGTCTTCACATCCGAGCCCGCCACCGTCGCATACAGGATTCCCTTCATGTACACCACTCCATTCACTACCGGCTCGTTTACCGTGATCATATCGCCGGTGTTCTTCGTCTTTCCCGCCTCCTTCATAAACTTGCCCAGCGATGCCCGCACGTCGTCAGATTTTGCATCGAGATCCGACGCATAACCTTCGGCGTTTTCGTTCTTGACCTTTTCTGTTCGCTTGCTCACAACAACCTTCTGGGCAAACACGGTAGATGAGAAAATAATGAGTGTCGCCAAAAGAAGAATTCTTTTCATGATCAGGGTGTTAAATTGTATCAAATCTAATAATTCGATTGGAAGTGAATCGTCGGATCTTAATAGGGGGCGGGTCGGGACTCATCGGTCGCCGGCTCACTGAGCTGCTTACACAAAAGGGATACCACGTTCGCCACCTCGGCCGTACGGCCAAAGATGGCCCGGTGCGTACGTTCGAATGGGATATCCACAAGCAGACCATCGACGAGCGTGCGTTCGAAGGTGTTCACACCGTCATCAACCTTGCAGGCGCAAACATCAGCGGCCATCGCTGGACAGATGCCTACAAGAAGGAACTGGCCGTCAGCCGGATTGGGTCCACAAACCTCATCGTCAACTTCCTGAACAACAAACCACACACGGTCACGAACTTCCTGTCGGGCTCGGCGGTGGGTTACTACGGCATGGAAAACAGCCCTCATTGGTTCGTTGAAACCGACCCGCCCGGCAAGGACTTCCTGGCAAGGCTTGTTGTTGACTGGGAGAAAGCAGCTTCTCACGCCAAATGCAATGTCGCATACATTCGGACAGGCATTATATTCAGTGACAGGGGAGGAGCGCTGGAAGAAATGGCCAAGCCTATTAAATTATTCGTCGGTTCACCCCTTGGTTCCGGAAAGCAGGTCACTGACTGGATCCATATTGACGATCACTGCAGGATCATCATTCACATTTTGGAAAACAATTTGTCGGGAGCTTTCAATGCCGTCGCGCCAAACCCCGCAACAAACGAAGCGATTACTAAAGCGTTGGCAAAGAAACTTCACAAGCCGCTCTGGGCCCCCAATGTTCCAGCATTCGCATTAAGGATTATTTTAGGAGAAATGTCAGGTGCAGTTCTGAATGGTGCACTTGTTTCATCCAGGAAGATCGAGACAACTGGCTTTAAATTTCAATATCCTACACTCGAAGCAGCTCTCGGGATATAACCATCTTTTGGATCTCGGTCGTGCCTTCATAGATCTGTGTGATCTTTGCGTCACGCATTAACCTTTCAACATGAAACTCTTTCACATACCCGTATCCGCCGTGTATCTGCACGGCTTCGGTGGTCACATCCTGTGCAATTTTTGACGCGAAAAGCTTGGCCATCGCCGCCGCCTTTACAAAATCTTTCTTCTGATCTTTTAAGGACGCAGCCTGCCACACGAGCAGCCTTGCTGCATCGATCTGCGTCGCCATATCTGCCAGCTTGAACTGTATCGCCTGGTGCTCTGCAAGTTGTTTTCCGAATGCTTTTCTCTCTTTGGAATACTTCAGCGCAAGCTCATATGCGCCAGCCGCTATACCCAATGCCTGAGATGCAATCCCGATCCTTCCACCATTCAAGGTCGTCATGGCAAACGTAAACCCGAAGCCTTCATCTCCAATGCGGTTCGATTTCGGAACCTTGACATCCTGGAACATGAGTGAATGTGTATCAGATCCGCGAATGCCCATTTTGTCTTCTTTTTTGCCAACAACAAATCCCGGCATTCCTTTTTCCACGATCAGCGCATTGATACCCTTATGTCGTTTACCTGCATCGGTCTGTGCGATCACGATGTACACGCTCGCGCTGTTCCCATTCGTGATCCAGTTCTTCGTGCCATTCAATATGTAATGATCACCTGCGTCAACTGCAGAAGTGCGTTGGCTCGTCGCATCCGATCCTGCTTCAGGTTCCGAAAGGCAGAACGCCCCGATGATCTCCCCGCTGGCAAGACGTTTTAAGTATTTCTGTTTTTGATCTTCTGTTCCGAAACGCTCCAAACCCCAGCACACAAGTGAATTGTTCACCGACATACACACCGATGCCGACGCATCTACTTTAGAGATCTCTTCCATCGCAAGCGTGTAAGAGATCGTATCCATACCACCGCCGTTGTATTTTGGATCAACCATCATTCCCATGAATCCCAGCTCGCCCATTTTCTTGATCTGTGCGGCAGGAAACTTCTGTTCAGCGTCGCGCTCAATGACGCCCGGGAGGAGTTCGTTCTGGGCAAAGTCGCGCGCAGCGGCCTGCACGGCGAGTTGCTCTTCAGTCAGTTGAAAATTCATAGGGCTTTGCCCTCCGAAGCTTTAGCGAAGGACGGGGTTAATATAAAAAAAGGCCCGGACTTTCATCCGGGCCTTGTTATTAAGTATGTGTCTTTATTAATCGCGACTGCCCAAATAAGACATCACATAATAAATCAGCATGGTGATCGCACCTATTGCCGCTACCACGTAAGTCATCGCAGCCCACTTAAGCGCATCTGCCGACATATCATATTCAGCAGGCGTTACAATGTTCCTCGACTTCACCCACGCGAGGGCTCTTCTGCTGGCGTCGAATTCAACAGGCAACGTTACGATGGCGAAAAGAGCAAACACGCCGTAACATGCGATCATAATAAGTATCGCTGTATCCCATGAGAACAAGCCACGTGCAAACATGCCACCGAAGATCATCATCATGAAGATCACGTTGAGCACTTGTGCGCTGACGTTTTGAATCGGCACCAAAGCTGAACGAAGCGTAAGCATGCTGTAAGCGTTTGCGTGCTGAACAGCGTGACCGCATTCATGCGATGCTACAGCTGTTGCAGCTGCGTTGCGGCCATGATAAACATCGGGACTAAGGTTCACAGTCTTGTCCGACGGGTTGTAGTGGTCGGTAAGTTGACCTTCTACCGAAACGACCTTAACATCGCGAATGCCGTGGTCGGCAAGCATGAGACGAGCTACCTCCGCACCGGTAAGATCACGTGTCAAATGTGTTTGCGAATACTGCGCAAATTTGCTCTTTAGCCTGGACTGAACAATCCATCCGATGAGCATGAAAAAGAGACCGATTATTAGTGCCATTTCTATAGCGTTTGGTTTTTTGTCTTATGTCGATTTAATCTTTCTGACGATCGAGGTTGTCGAGTAGCCCTCAACAAGATCGATTGTCCGGACTTCACCGCCAGCCTTCTTCACAACATCCGCGCCAACGATGTTCTCTGCCAAATAGTCACTGCCCTTTACAAGAACATCCGGAACCAGCACAGAAATGAGCTCTTTCGGGGTGTCCTCATCGAACAAAACTACCATATCGACGAACTGTAACGATGACAAGATACGAGCCCTGGAGTTCTGATCTTGCAGGGGCCTTTGCGGGCCCTTAAATCGGCTTACAGACGAGTCCGTATTCAAACCAACGATTAGTTTGTCGCCGAGGTTTCGGGCTTTCTCAAGGTAATCAACGTGACCCAGGTGCAATATGTCGAAACAGCCGTTGGTGAACACGACACGCTCGCCCTTCGACTTCCATTCTGCAACTTTCTTTTTGGCCTCGTTGGTCGACCTTATTTTGTCTGAGGTTTTTTCCATCGTATGATCCAGTAACTGATGACCAAACATATTACCCCCACTAAAATCGTTACCAGTGTTTGCCATGCGTGGAATATGAAAACAAACGCAACAGCATCGGCGCGGTCCATGTGGTAAAGAGAAACAAGACCAAGTGGCAACAAAAGATGATAAGATCCCGCACCGCCCGGGGTTGGAACAGCCATCGCAATAGCACCGATCGCAAATATCGTTAGAACGGCTCTCACGCCAAGATCGGCGGTCTCGCCAAATGCAAGCATCACAGTGTAGCTCATCACGAAATACAGTACCCAGATGCTAAGAGAGTATACAATAAACAGCCACTTGTTTTTCAGCCTGAACACCGCCAGCAAACCTTCCTTGAAACCTGAAAGAAGTTTCTTGAGTCGTGGATTGTTTCGCAGCAGGTATATCGCGAGTACAAGGCCCGCAATACCAACGAGCACAATGATCAATACGGGTGATACTTTCGGTTTCGTCCCGAGTCCGCCGCTGAAATTGTCCTGGATAAAGACCTCAAGCTTATCCCATTCAACCACGAAAGAGATGACGATAAGAACCAGCAGGCACAACACATCCACGATGCGTTCCACCACCACGGTTCCAAATGAAACTTCCACGGGAGTATTCTCAAGTTTGAATTGATTGTAGCAGCGCGACACTTCCCCGCCACGGGGAATTGCCAGGTTAACGAGATAACCGACCATTACCGAAAGAAAGCTATTGCTTAGTGTTCCTTTGTTGCCCGAAGGCTCAAGCAACATACGCCACCGTTCCGACCGCAATACGTGACTTAGTATCAGGATTGCACCCATGAGCATCAGGTAGCCCTTGTTAGCCTTTACCCAGGCACCCCAGATCAGGTCGAAGGTCGACTGACCCTCGTGGGTCCCATCCAGTTTCAGACCGCGAACCGATAGCCAGAGAAGGCCGGCAGTAACCGCGATCATTAAAATATATTGAAGAACAGTCTTTAGTTTCTTAGGCACGATGTCAAAGATAAAATTCTCAGACAAACATATTATCAATCAATCTTATCTCCCCGACAAAACAAGCTATCAGGATGACTGCTTTTTTAGGATCCACGTTGGTTGTTACGGTCAAATCATCTCTGTGCGCCAGTTCGAAGTATTCGACACGAAAGCCATCTATAAGATTTAACCTGCTGATAACACTATTTTGAATTTCCGGCCAGGGCCTTCCTTCAAGCAGGGCCGCTCGCGCCGTTGCTAATCCTTGATGGAGATTGGCTGCTAAACGCTTTTGCTCCTCACCTAAGCGCAGGTTCCTCGACGACATTGCGAGCCCGTTCGGTTCACGAACAATGGGAATGCCTGTAAGCTTTAGATTGAATTTCAGTTCGTCCACCAGCTTCGCAATAATTTGTAGTTGCTGGTAGTCTTTCTGACCGAAGAATGCTTCATCGGGCTCGATGATGTTGAAGAGCTTGCTTACCACTGTCGCAACGCCGCTAAAGTGTCCCGGCCGGAATTTGCCTTCGAGTACTTTATCGAGTTGCCCGAAGTCGAATTTTATGACAGCAGGTTTCTCATACATAGTAACTGTCTCCGGGGCGAATAACACGTCGCAGTCGACTGACTCGAGTAAAGCAATATCTTTTTCTATCGTACGAGGATATTTTTCGAGGTCGGCCGGGTTATTGAACTGTGTGGGATTGACGAATAAGCTGCAAACTGTGACGCCTGTGGCCGACTTTGAGGCCCGGATGAGTGTTAGGTGGCCTTCGTGGAGGGCGCCCATAGTGGGTACCAGTCCTACTGAAAAGCCCTCCCGTTTTTTCTGCTGCAAATGAGCTTTTAGGGGTTCAATTTCCTTGAAAATCTGCATTTCCAGCCTTTTTAGAGGGGCGGCAATATAACGACTGGGTTTTGAAAATGAGTTGAATAAGGGGTGGATTTTCCGTACTTTTGTGGCTCGGTTTTCATTTCCCCTAAAAAAATAAGCATATGTCAAAGATTCGTATCCTGTATGTAGCCAGTGAAATAAATCCCTTTCTGCAAACTACTGAAGTATCCGATTTCGTAAGGAAATTACCTCAGGCGATGCAAGAAAAAGGGATGGAAATTCGCATACTGGTTCCA
>DASRSO010000042.1:0-8597 GCA_035656375.1 Cyclobacteriaceae bacterium
GCGGCTGCGACGAGTGCGAATATGATAAGCGCTATTGTCCTCATGTTATCTTCGCCACAGGAATTTAACAATTCGGAAATATGGAAGCAACCATTCGGTTACTTCAGGAAACTAAAAAGTTGCTGATCGCCTCATATTATAAAAACTAACCCGGGTTGATTAAGATTTTCCGCATTCTCGTTGTCTTTGTGGCAGGCGGCGATAAATCGGCGTTCCTGCTTGTAGAGTACTGGCTGTCGATGGTTTGGGGTGTGGTGGGCGACTGGAGGGGGCGTTGGTAAAAAGCCGCGGAACGAGCTAAATACAAGAGAGTATCTTGTTTACCGGGTCTTAAAAGTATGACCGATTTTATTCCGCAGCGAGATTGACATTTTGTGAACTTTTTTACCCAGCGTTAAACTTTAGATTGGTTTGGTTCGATGCCAGGGCACAAACGGTTTCTGGCACGAGATTGCATATCGGAAATGGCAGAAGATCATTCTGTGTGGTCGGAAGTGAAGTATGATTCGAGGGGATAAAAACACAATCAGTTTATGAAAATTAAAGCACTATGGAGTTTACTCTTCATTGTTTCTATGGTCGCATGTGATCGCGACGAGCCAGAAAGCCAGGTACCGGAAAATATTATTGATACAGAGCCATGTCCGACGTTGTATGCGCGTATACTTGAGCTCTTTCCTGAAAACATTTTGATCTCTCAGGATGCGTTGTTCAGTGCAGAGGCTCAGAAGAACGTTGAGCTTGTGAAAGAGAGCCAGGTTTTCGTGACGTACCTTGCAGAGGGTGCGGGTTATCGTAACTCTGTAGCGTGGTATAGTTACCACAAGAACAATCCTCCTACGGCGGGTAGCGATTTGGATCTTCACGTGTTGTTCCCCGATGTATCGTCAGACATCCTGACGCCTGGTAACAGGTTGCAGCTTCAGACTGAGCCGTTCCCTGCGGGGACGATAGTAGGGTTTGTGCTGATCATCAATGGATGGCAGGGCAGGGTAGATTTCGACAAGATGAAGTTGTACACTGACTACCAGTTCAACGCGAACAAACGTCAGCAGCACATCCTGTTTATGGAGAAGACTTGTGGTGAGTTGGTGCTCGCTTTCGAAGACAACATTTCGCAGAGTGAGACCGCGGACGCGGATTTCAACGACATCATCTTTACGGTTTCGGATAATAACACACACCAGTTGAACACGGCGTTTAAGTCAGACAACATTGTGGCGTGGTAATGAGGTCGAATGTTGTTAAGGCACTGAAGGGTTTATAAAGCATTGGTTTTAAAAAGTATTAAAGGGTTTCTATTTGTCTGTTTGGCTGTGATTTAATCACCTAAGAGCGTTTGCTTTTGGTACTTGAGGCCGACACTGGTGTAAAGCTGGTGTTGGCTTTTTAGTTTTGGGTAGGTGGAGATTGTGGGGTGGAGGTACGGCTGGGGGTTTGTGGGGTTCGTGGGGGTTGTGGCATTTGCGTCGGCTTGGATTGAGGTTTGGCAGGATGGTTTTTGGGGGGATTGCGGGGTTTTCCTGGTTTTAGGATAAACCAAAATGATTACTTTTGGGGCTCTCGATTTTCGGCTGTGGGGTTTTACCCCAGCGTCGAGAATTTTTCGGGGTGTAGCACAGCCCGGCTAGTGCGCTACGTTCGGGACGTAGAGGTCGGAGGTTCGAATCCTCTCACCCCGACAGATAAAGTTCATCGGAACTTAACGGCCTTTAAATCTTATGGATTTAGAGGCTTTTTTATTTGTAGTGAGTCAAAGAGAAACAAAGAGTAACAAGGAGTTTGTGCCCTATGAGTGCCCTCGGTGGGTTTACGTTAAAGAGGGCACGGAAGGGTTGGATGGTTTGAGAGTGTGATACTTAAAAACTGTGGTTATGGTTACGAATGTTTTGGCTGTGAGGTTTTTTGTGAAGAGGGACAAGGAGAGTAATGGGATAGCTCCTGTTTATGTGAGGATATCAGTTGACGGCAGGTCGGTTGATGTTTCGGTGAAGAGAAGAGTGATGACGAGCAATTGGGACAATGCGCGCGAGTGTGTATTGGGAACGCGACAGGAAGCGAAGCAATTCAACTCGTGCCTGGAGACGATACGAACGGACCTGACGAACATCTACACGGATCTTAGGAATCAGAGAAAGACTATCACTGCCGAGTTAATCAAAAACACCTATTGCGGAATAGCTCGAAGTGAACAGACTTTGCTGGGCCTCATTGATTACCACAATAATCATTTGAAGTCGAAGCTGGAATGGGGAACGATGAAAAATTATGAGACGACACAGAAATATATTCAAAGGTTCTTAAATGAGATCATTCGACGCGCTGACATCCCATTATCTCAACTGACTTATAGCTTTTTGGTGGATTTTGAATTGTACTTGAAGAGAGTGAAAACCAACAAGCATGATAGTCGACCTTGTGGACATAATACGATCTTGAAACATATCGAGAGGCTTCGTAAGATGATCGGTGTCGCACTAAGGAACGAATGGATAGACAAGGACCCGTTTATAAAGTTCCAGGCGAGGTTTATCAGGAAGGAGAGGCATTTCCATTCGCTGGAAGATTTGAAGGCAATAGAGGCGAAGGAATTCGCTGTAGAGAGGTTGGGGTATGTGAGGGATCTATTCGTGTTTAGTTGTTACACTGGTTTAGCTTATAACGAGGTGATGACTTTGAAGCAGGAGAATATCCGTAAGGGAATTGACGGGGATTGGTGGATAATGATGACGAGGAAGAAGACAAACCTCCCTGTGAGAGTTCCTTTGCTACAAAAGGCAATGGTTTTGATTGAAAAGTACAAGAAATATGGATTTGAAACTCTGTTTCCTTCCATGTCGAACCAGAAGTTGAACGCGTATCTGAAAGAGATCGCGGATGTGTGTGGTGTTGTGAAGCATTTGACGTTTCACCTGGCACGGCATACGTTTGCAACGACGGTGACTTTGACCAATGGTGTTCCGATAGAAACGGTTTCAAAGATGTTGGGGCATACGTCTATTCGCACGACTCAGATTTATGCCAAAGTGGTGGAGAGAAAGGTGAGTGAGGATATGAGGCTACTCAAACAAAAGTTAGAGCCCATAAGGAAATCCTGACGGTTCAAGGCGATGGCAGCAATTCTTTGAGTTGAGGTGGTTTTTTAAGTCAATAATTGGTGTAAATTTACTGTCGAGCCCGTCGATGGTCCTACTTGTGAGGGTCCATCGATGGGTATTTTGTTATATAAGTATTATAATAGTGGTAGAGAATTCTGAAGATATTCAAGAGATAAAGCCATTCCTCCGATGGGCTGGCGGTAAGAGATGGCTCGTAAGGCAATTGAGCGAGCGCCTCAACGCCCTTAGTTTTAACAATTATTATGAGCCTTTCCTTGGTGGCGGCTCGGTGTTTTTTAATCTACCAACAACAAAAAAAGCATTTCTTTCTGATCTGAACGGAGATTTAATTGAGACATATATCGTCGTTAGGGATCACGTTGAAAGACTGATAGATGAACTAAAAAAATACAGAAATTCCGAACGATTTTACTACGCAGTCCGAGATAGATCACCTCAAAACAAAGTAGAGAAGGCTGCGCGATTCATTTACCTCAATCAAACTTCATTTAATGGAATATACCGTGTAAATCTGGAGGGTGTGTACAATGTTCCCTACGGATATCGGAAGAAGAATTTTTTAGAAATTGACAATCTTCGAAACGTAAGCGCAAAATTGAAAAGAGCTTCACTCACCACAAGGGATTTTGAAGCAGCAATTGATGGCGCTCGTAGGAACGATCTATTTTTCTTGGATCCACCTTACACCGTATCTCACAATCACAATGGATTTATCAAATACAATCAAAATCTATTTTCTCTAGATGATCAGCTTCGATTGGCTGAATGTGTTGAAAGGATCAAAAAGAAGGACGCATTATACATTCTATCTAACGCAGCGCACAAGACGATCGATAAAATCTTCGGAAGCGTAGATAAAAAAATTGAGATAAAAAGGGCAAGCCTTATCGGAGGGCTGAAGGCAAATAGGGGCGATGTTTCGGAGTACTTGTTTACCAACATAGGTGTGTTAAAGACTCTTAAAAAGGAATAGGATGAAAATCGCTGCTATTAAGGTCAATCAGTGGCTAAAGGACTGGGATGATGTACAATTCGATTCTAAAAAAAGGCGGAAGCCTGAGCCGCACTTCTATATGTTTAGCATTAAGGCATCCCTGTTAAAACGCCTATCCAAGGTGTATCCGCGACGGGCAAACGAAAAGCGAGACGTAGAAGTCGGAATACAACGAAAACATGATCCTGAAAGATCGGAAAAAATTAGGCAGTACGTATTTGGTGGCTTTCCTTGGTCAGAACTATCAACGTCAAAACAATCATCTGACGAATTTTCAGACTTGAAAATGCCTGGGTGGTTGCCGACGGCGATAATTGCAAACATTCTATCGCCCAATACGAGACGTGGGAACAAGACAATTAACTCTGGGCATGTTATTAGAATCAAAGATGGAGCAATTTGCGAGTTGATCATCCCAGATGCTGCCGAAGGCAGCTCCTGGGACCCCGATGTTCCACCACTTGAAATTATTGATGGACAACATAGATTGTGGGCTTTTTTGCGTGATGAAAAACTTAAAGGAGATTTCGAATTACCTGTGGTCGCATTTTATGATCTTGATATTTCATGGCAAGCATATCTTTTTTACACAATCAATATAAAACCGAAGAAAATCAATGCGAGTCTCGCCTTCGACTTGTACCCTATTCTCAGGGTGCAAGATTGGTTGGAGCGATCGCCAGAAGGTGCATTGATCTACAAAGAAACAAGGGCACAAGAGCTAGTGGAGGTTTTGTGGTCGCATGAAAAAAGTCCTTGGAAGGATCGAATTAACATGCTGGGGGAAACACGGACAAAGTCGACAATTACACAAGCCGCCTTTATCCGCAGTTTACTAGCCTCTCTCATCAAAACAGCAACAACGAAAAATCTGGGTGGCCTATTTGGCTCCTTTCTACCAGATGGATCTCCGCTTGTATGGGATCGCACAAAGCAAGCTGCTTTTTTGATTTTTATCTGGCAACTTATGGCAGAGGCGGTTGCAAGTACGCGAGCTGAATGGGCAGTCAACCTCCGAAAACTTTACAAAGAAGATCCAACACTTTTCGACGAGATCGACGATCAAGATTTTGCGTTTACCTCTGCCTTAAGTCTAATAGCAACGGACCAAGGTGTTCGAGGTTTCCTGCATATTATTAATGATATGGTCTTTCTCCAAAGCGAGTCGTTGGACATCAATTCGATCGGCTCCTCTGACGAGAGAATATCGGAAACCTCAATTGACCCGGCCGAAGTCAGCAAGTATTTGAATCAGTTTAAAAGGAGCAAGCTTAACGGATACATTGAAGATATTTGCAAAGAGCTCGTCAAATTTGATTGGAGGACAGCTTCAACACCGGGACTGTCGGAGTCGCACCGAAAAGCACAAATGGTTTTTAAGGGTAGCAGCGGGTATAAGGAAATCAGAAGTCAGCTCTTGGAGATACTTGTTAGTGCTTCAAACAGGCGGATCAAGGAAGTAGCAATTGTGATACAAGAAGAACTAGGATATGTCAATAGCTAACGCGGTAGCTAACTCCTCTAATCAGGTTATCCTTAAAAGTTTTGCTCAAATTGTCAAAACCAATCTACCCAATAATCGTTGGCTAAGTGTTCGAAACTATTATCTGAAGGAAACTAAAGATAAAGTCAATGATATTCCGACACCGCCGGCAAAACCGAAACCTCTTGCCGAGTATATTTCGGCGTCAGTATTGTTGCACTGCTATGATGGTTGGAACTACTTGTCGCGTGCAAGCGAAAGCTTGCTAAATGGTGATGTCTCGAGCGCTATCCACTTTGTCTATTATTCTGAATTACGGTCAGTGATGTCGATCATGGCATTTGACGGAATTGGGATTTTCGATAAAAGACATATTTGGTTTGATGCAAATCATTCAGCTAATCACACTGCTGGGCATATAACGACCCACACTGCAGCCAAAGATTGCATAACCGAATGGAGTAAGTCAGCAACCAAAAAGGACGTGGTATTTGACTTGGTGCGTGTAAACAACCATTCTCTTGGCGAATGGATAGCTGCGACACAATTTTCGCTCAAGAGCTCCTATTCTTCAGCAATAGTCAAAGAATGGTTTGATAGATGGAGTATGGATATCCGGCTTAAAGAAGATCAAACGCTCCGTAATGAAATGAGCTACCGCCCGCATTTCGAATATTCAAAAGTAAATATTAAGGAGTTAGTTGATAGTTTGAATAGTATTTGGACTGCGCTCGAGCCCGTCGGAAGTAGTCGTTTTAATGATCTGGATCGTCATCTATTTCGAATAGCGATTGAGAAGGTCTATAGTAAGTGGAAGGGAAGATCGGCAACTGGTCAAGATTTTGAGAATTTCGTAACGAGAATGTTCGATACGATCGGTGAATCGAAGTTAGGCTTGTACGATTTTGTTTTACGAAGATCTGAACCGAACGATCACTACATTCTTACCGAAGCAAGGAAAGACGTAGGAAAAGCTAAAAGGAGAATAAACCTTATCAGTCCGTTACCGATGTTTTGTCGAGCAATACTCCTTTCAAGAATCTCGACGGGCCTTTCAAGCAAACTCATCAAACACGCCCCGGCTTCTCAAGAGGCGTTAAGATATTGGTGGGAAGGTCTTTGCAAAATGACCGGAATAATGAAATCCACCGATGGCGGTGAGGATGCAACTCAATTATACGCAGATATAACAGAGTGCATAAACGAGATTGCGAAGGCTGAGGTCGGCGATTGGGATTCGGTGGCCTCCGCTGCCAGTAATCAATCCCAGAATATCCAGAAGATAAAACAGTTTCAAAGGGCTTGTTTCTGGGGAGCCGGATTTTAGCCAAAGGTGTCAAAGCATAAATTAACACGTGGTTTAACCTTCATTGATGGCCTAAAAGCGCTAGGTAGTATTCTTCAGTATCATGTCGAGCTTGAATTTCCACTGAAAGCGACCTTGAATACAGGGTCCGCAATTGACGTAGCGTGGTTCAAAGAAAGAGGTCAAAAGTTCCCCCTTTTCATCTTCGAAGTCGAGAGTGCTCCGACAAATGCGATGGGCAATAATCCATTGAAGGTTTTTTCAAGGTCGAACGACGTTTTTGAAAAACCCCTATTCTACTTTCAGGTCGTTGTGTCAGGTGGAATTGACTCCTCTAGGATTGGCGACCTCCAACGTCAGTTCGGAAGTCATAACTATCGAATTTATCGCCTTGCCGAAGCAGATGGTCAAAAACAGTTGTTGATTGACATCCTTTCGCAGCATCGAAGGCTAACGGATCGGCTGGATATTGTCGGTGTTGTCGATTTTCTTTTAAAATCAAAATGGATAGACGTTAACATTGACGATATAGTAAAATCGCTAGATTTTTTGAGTTATGAAAAGAACGGTTCATTTCTCCCAGCTTTGGGAATATTGACAACTCGATATCCCGATCTTGTGAATTTGTACTGCGAGATGCTGCTTCGACAGTACGGTGCGTCCATTGACTACCCCCATAGACTAAACTACAATTCCTATTTCGGTCATCAGTGGTTTCTTCCCATACATTTAGGAATAAAAGCCCTATTTTCCGAGAGTATCTTAGAGAAAGGTTACTGCTTTGAGAAAGTGAAGACCTGGAATGAAAACAGCGATCATCTTACAATGATTGGACCTCATTTTGGCTTGAATCAAGATTATGACAACTTCTTAATATTTGGAGCCGGTGGTTTTTTTGCTGTACTATCTACATTGTTCCATGAAGTTCAGACAGCTAGGACTTACTTCGCTGAGCAGTTGGAGTTGATCATCGATCGATCGAAAGACCAATTCAAAGTTATTAACCTTATGTGGTTAATGCACATTGCTCCAAAAAATGGTCAGGGCAAAAAATTTATAGATAAATCTACGTCCTTTTTTACAGCACAAAGTTTTTTTTCCAGCGAGGCCTTCTATTTTATGTCACTAATTTCAAGTGAAGAACTGGTACACGAAATCACACATAAACGTGATGAAATGCCAAACTTTGAACCATCAAGCGAGTATTTCATTCGACCTGAATTCGATAACAATTTTGTCATCAGAAATGCCATCCGAGTTCTCGTGGATTCCGACGTCAGTGTTAAACAAGATGGGACGCCAACTATTGACATTTTGAGGACCCTCAGATCTTAAAACTAGACTGTTGAGTATTAACGGTGTGCGAAGACTACACACTTGCAAGGCGAGAAACCTTGATTTGTGGTTTCGGTATTCTAAGTCGTTATCGACACCAAATTCCTGGAGCAATATTTTTTCAGTGCCCCTTCGTATGGCAGCCGATCCTGTTGTTGGCCTGATTTCGAGTACCTTTTAAGCAGCGAATTTCATGATCTCCACGTAGTGTGTCTGTCGCTTTGCAACGGCGAAGATTCTTGATACGATTTTGTTTCGGATGATGTTGAGAGTTTCCAATTTACTCTTTCCATCCTCAATTCGCTTTTGATAGTAGATGTTCAATTCTTTGTCGGTGTGTGCAGCTCGTAAAGCAGCCAT
>DASRSO010000043.1:0-16068 GCA_035656375.1 Cyclobacteriaceae bacterium
CTTCTTCTTCGTACAAAGAATGCTCCGTTCCGTCTATTCCTTTGTAGTGGATCAACGTACGCCCCCAATGATTGGTCCGGACAACATCAAGTACTTCTGGGAACTCTTCCTTTAGAACTCTACCAAGCTCACGCGCTGCCCTCGGAAATGTCGCATCGACACCTGTAGCCCACATGTGACCACTCAGTCGGTAGATCTGCTTGTGCTTTACATGATACTTGTCGTAGTTGAGATCATTCTGCAGAATGAGCAGCAGGATGATGCTTACGGCAATGCCGAGTGCAAGACCGAGTATGTTGAGGGTTGAAAAGAATTTGTCCTTCAGAAAAACCCTGATCGCGAATTTGACCTGGTGTAGCATGTAAGCGAGTTATTAAAAATCGATGACACAACATGAGCATGACTGTAAAATCATGTCACGAAACGGAAGGAAGACGTATTGAAACTGCAGATGTTACGAGCCGGTGTACAAAAGGCGCTGCTGCGCAAAATCGTACAGTGTCAGGCGTCGTAGTTCGTAAAAGGCCGTCCAGAACGACTTAAGTGCATCGATGTAGCTTCGTTTCGCCGTATCCTTTTCTGTAAGGGCGATGTTAAGGTTGGTGATGTCGATCTTACCGATCAGGTAACGATTCTGGGCAACCATGTAGCGGTTCTGGGCAACCTCATCCGACTTCTTTGTGATCTCGATCGACAGGCGGAGCATTTCGAACTGTCGGACCTGCGTGAGGATCTCCTGCTCGAACACGACTTCGTCCTGCGCTATCACATAATCGGTAAGTTGCTTGTTGGCATACGCGGTTTTCATAAGCGCTCTTCTCCTGCCCCAATCCACGATGGGAACATCGAATGTTACGTTGGCGATCCGTTGTGTGGAGGTATTCATACCCAATTCGCTGAATTGCGTGACTGCGTTGTTGGTTCCGTACGCCGCGGAAATACCGACATTGTAGCGTTGTCCTTTTGCCCGCGCGACCTCCTGCTGCGCTTCGATCTTTCGTCGCTCGAATCCAATAAACGCAGCCCGGGTTTGTTTGGCATGCACGATGGCCTCGTCTTCCGACACACTGAACATAGGGATCGCGTCGGGCATGACGAGTGAAAAAGGTTCTCCGTTCCTCAAACCGATGTATGTTCGAAGATCGAGACTGGCGTTTTGAAGATCGAGGCTGGCTCGCGCCACATCCTGCCTCGAACGAAGCAGTTGAAGTTCGACTTGCAGGAGCTTGTCTTCCGAAGTGGTACCGATGTTGTAACGTCCCTGTTCGATCTTGTAGATCGTATCGTTGTTGGCAAGGTTGAACTGAGCGATCTGCAGGTTCACCTGTGCCTGCAATACATTGAAGAAATACATAACTCCATCGCGGGCAATGGCTTCCATCGATTCGGCATACTCGCGTTTCGACTCTTCGAAGCGGATGGGTTCGACCATACGCGACCATTTCAGCTGGTTAAAGGCAAACAAGGGTTGGAACAACTGAACGTAGAAGGGACTTCCACTCCACTGCTTCGGAACGTCGGTGCTGCGATAATCGCGAAGGTAGTTGTAGCGCGAGTTTACGGAGATCGTCCCGCCTGTCCACTGGATTGGTTGCTGAAGAGAGAGGTTTACGCCGGGGTTAAAATAGTTGACGAGGCGATAACCGAAGGTTCCGTCGTCGAGCTGTGTCCAGTTGTAACTGTTGTTGTATAATGAACCGGTGTTGTTACTGCTGTTCATCCGGATCTGCGGGATGTAATTAGTGCGATAGTACTGGTATTGCCAGTAGCGGTTTTCGCGGCGCGTTTCTGTTTGTTTGAAAGCGGGTGATTGCGATTGCGCGCGGCCGATTACGTCGTCGAGCGAGAAAATATTTTGACCGTTTGCCCCCAATGAAATCAGTAAACAGAAGAGTAAAAATTTATTCATATCTCAATGACGCAATTGGATCCTGGTTTGCCGCCTTTCTTGCCGGCGCTATTCCAAATATTAAACCTACCGATGCTGCTACGCCAAACGATAACACAATCGACGAAAAGCTGACGATTGTCTGGATGCCTGCAAAAGCAGAAACGATGTAGGCCATGCTTACGCCCAATATCACACCGATCAATCCTCCAGACACGCTGATCATCATCGCTTCGAACAGGAACTGCTGAATGATGTCGTTCTTCTGCGCGCCGATCGAAAGCCGTAAGCCGATCTCTTTGATGCGCTCGAGTACCGAGGCCAGCATGATGTTCATGATGCCAATACCTCCTACCAGCAACGAGATGCCCGCGATTGCACCTAACACGTAATTAAAAATATCGTTGGTGCGCTGTTGCTGTTTCAGGAGCAATTCGGGTATCTCGATCTCGTAGTCTATCACGTCGTAATGTTTTCGCTGCAGCATCCTCTGCAGGATGTCGGCGATTGGCTGGAGCATGTTTGTCTCGTCCACCTGGATCACGAGCCGATCGAGCTGGTGGTAGTTCTTCTTCTCCTGTTCCTGTTCGGGAGTTTGGTTTTGATTGTCCTGGATGTTTCCGCGGCTGCGCATAGCAGCGAGTCTCAGGGCCTCGGTCGTGATCTTGTCGCGGTCGCGGTAACGGATGAGCACCGTTTGGAGTGGTGTGTACACATCCATGTTGAAATCGCGGATGCCAAGCTTGCTGATACTGTTAGCCGAAACCTTTCGTTCCTCGAGGACGCCGACGATGGTCAGCCAGTGTTGTCCGACCTTGATGCTTTTGCCGACAGGATTTTCGACAGGAAAGAATTTTGATTTGATGCCATAACCGATGATACATACAGGTGCACCAACTTTTCGCTGCTCCTCGCTGAACAGTTGCCCTTCGGTCAGTAAAAAATTATAGATCTGGAAGAATGTCGGGTCGACGCCGACAAGTTTCGCGCTACGACGGTACCCGTTACGAATGAGGTACGTGTCGAGGGATATTTCCGGGCTGATCTTGTTTAGTCCCGGTATCATAGCCGAAATGCTTTCGACATCGCGCATGGTTAGACCGGGTGAGAATTTCTTCTTGTCTTTCTTGCCTGCTTCCTCCTCTACCTTTTCTTCTTTTTGTTCGACGATCGGTTTGATCACGATGTTGTTTACACCCACCAATCGTATCTGGTCGAGGATCTCCTGCTGTGCTCCGTTGCCGATGGCGAGCATGGCGATAACGGCGGCCACACCGAAGATGATACCGAGCGCGGTAAGCAACGAACGTATCTTGTTTGTGATCACCGCCGCTATGGCGATGTACAGGTTGGCGAGTAAACGCTGTGAGATCATGGCTGGTTATTTTGAATCACCAGCTGCGTTCTGCGAGATCGGTCCTGCGGGCACCACCTCTTTCTTGTTTTCCTTTTCCTCCTTCTTCTGTCGTTTTCCGTTGAGTTCAGGCAACAGGTTCACCCCGTTATCTTCCTTGCCCGCGGGCACGGAAAGATATATGAGATCATTCTCGCTCAAACCTCCGAGGATCACTGCCTCGTTCGAATTCGTTTCGCCAACGATGATCTCCTGCTTCGAAACATTCAACCCGATCTTCTTATAAACATAGGTGATGGTATCCGCCTCGCTGTGCAGGCACTCGAGTGGAATAAATAGCGCGCCTTCGATCACCTTTGCGACGATCCTGTTACTGGTGGTCATCGACGGGCGAAGTGTTGGATCTGTGCCCTCGAGCTCTACCGCCACTTCGAACACTTTAGCGTCGGAGTTTGGTCGCTGTTCGCCCACGTTCGCAACGCGGATCACATTGCCGCGGAGTTTCTTATCAGGATACGCATCGAGACCGACGTTCACTTGCTGTCCTGCTTTCACTTTACGCACGTCGACTTCGTTCACGAATGTCTTCGAAACCATTTTGGTGAGATCCGGGAGTGTAGCGACGGTTGGTTCCCACATGTGTATCTGTGAACCTGCTTTGATAGGCTTGCCGTCCCATCCTTTTTCATAGATCACCATGCCATCTTCGGGAGCGAGAACATTGAATGATTCGAGTACCGTGGTCATGCCATCGAACTCGCCTTTCACTTTGCGAAGCTCGGCTTCGACCTCCCTCATCTTTTCGATGTTCTGGTTCTTCTTGATCTTATAATTTTCAATGGCTTGCGAGTGTGCGCGTCTTGCTTTGTCGAGGTTGATCTCAGCCTGCTTGATGGTTGCCGGCGGCTCGAACTTCGACTGTTCCAAAACGATACCCTTTTCTTCGACGTCGTATTTTAAGTTAATGAGTTCGTCGCGCGACTGGCGCATGAGAAGTGTTGTGTCGAGCTGTGTTTGAACAAATTTGGAGTTGGCCTTTTCGTAGTCGATCTGTTTTTGCGCGAATTTATTCTGGAACTCAGAACGGTCGAGGGTGGCCACCCAGTCGCCTTTCTTCACTACTGTTCCTTCGTCGACTATGTTCTGGATTGTTACCTGCCAGATCTGGAAGTTCCTGAGGCCGCCGGGGCCCATGATCTTTACAGAGTTCTTTGCTTCGAGCTCGCCTGTTGTTTCGATCTCAACCCGAAATTCACCCTTCTTAACAGTCGCAATTACGTCGGCCGTTTCGGCTCCGTCGTTTCCCCGAACCAGGTAATATCCCACCAACAACACCACCAACACCCCCGCACTAATTAGTAGTTTTTTTGTCATGGCGAATTAAAGATCAAACTTCGAACAAAAGGTTGCAGAATTATATACCTCTATTTAGTGATTTAGTTACACTGCCCGTGTTAACGAAACGTGAAAGCCTGACGAAGGGACGAAAAAATTTGACGAGGGACGGTCGAAGCGCCTTCGGCGCGTTCTGAGTTCTGGGTTCTGATATCTGACAGACTTCAAGGGTCTGCGTTTGTGGAGAGGTCCAAAGTGTCAATTAACCTGGTTAATCTGACACTTCGGACCTCTCCCAGTTCCGCAGATTCTAACAACTTCCTGGTTTCAGGACTTAGAACCCAGAACAACAATCCGCCCGACGTCAACTACTGCATAACCCCTCGCTTCACATTAATACTGTTGACAACATCATTTTTGCTCATCTGTCCTGCCGCCACCTTCTTTATATTACCATTCTTTACAGATAACTCCAGGGTTGCGGGAATATTGCACCCGGTACACTTTGTAATTTGCACGTTGAACACCAGCATCTCGTCCTCTTTCAGGCTTTTCACGGTCTGCGCGTATTCAACAATATTTTCCTTCAGATCCTTTTCAAACAGGGGATACAATTCCGCTACCTTCTCGTCGCGTTGCTCCTGCGTTAGTCCTTCCAGGCGAAGCGTTGGCATTCTCCAGATCGTTCCTTTCTTGTCGGGACTGCGATCCTGCTCCACGCTCGAATAAGCCGACATGTAGTAGATCACACCGAAGTCACGCAGACGTTCGTAGTAGATGGTTTCGTCGACATAGAATGTCTTCGAAAGGTCGGAACGATACAGCCTGCTCATGATACTAGACAGAAGTTCGAGGTCGGTCTCTACTTCGTTCACCGACTCGGTGTTCACCACTTTGATCTTCGAGATCATCTGGTCGCGGTTTATCTTTCCCTGGCGAAGCTGCAGAAGGTCTGCCTTGCTGCCTTCTACGGTCACCAACAATCTCTTTTCCGACTTGTTGTTGTCGTAGTGGTAATAGAATCTTCCGTTTCCTTCGCCACGATTGGTGATCAGTATCTTTTCGTCGGGCTGGAGTTGACTGAGGAGATCTCCGTAGTCTGCGATGAATTCTTTCGAAGCTTTGATCATTCTTGCGTAGTACTCCGTGCGAGCACTGTCTCTCGATATAGTTCTCCTTTTTACGCGGTCGTCTTCTTCGTTGCTTCCGCTGACTACCACAACGGACGATCCTGCGGGTGCTATAACTGCGCGTGCTTTGCTGGTCTCGTAGATCCATGAAGCATTATCGTTGGGGAGGCGCATGGTGACGCCGAAGCCGGGTGTGTAATTGGCTTTTACCTCTACCCACATGCCTTTCCTGTCGAACTGTTGTTTGATCATGGTGGCCAGGGCGTTCTCTGCAATTTCGATGTCGCGACTCATACGCTCCTGGTCGACCTTGCCTTGTGCGACAGCCCAGGGGGCGATCATCACCATTATCATCAACGCCACTATAATTCTAACTCTGCTTTTCATTTTGTTTGTTCTTTTCTTTTTTGATTTCAATAACTGCTCTGTTGTACCTGAGGTGAATTCGAAATTATACTGGCCAGTATTTGTTCGGTTTCTGTTTTAAGTTCGTCGGTGTTCTGCTCAAGTTTGCTGAAGCGGGTCTGGAACATGTTGAGATCCTGTGACCTTTGCTCCTGGAGGAACTTGGAGAAGTCGACGATAAGTTCGTCGGTGTACTTGCGCTGGTCGGCGGAGGAGAGCTGTAAGTAGTCACGCATCTGTGCGAGGTTTTCGCGTTGAAGGGTGGCTGCGAAGTTCCGGATGTCGGCCTGCGAAGCGTTGGATGCTTGTCTCACAAGATCTTTTATCTCGGTTGTGTTGCTTGCGATATTAGCGCGAATAGCATCATCAAGATTTTTATCGATTGAGTTGTCGATCATTTGTTGAACTTCAAGAGCAGTGAGGGAAGAATTGACCGGCGCGGGGCGCGGACCAAATGCTATCCTTAATTCGCTATCTCCATAACTCACTTGCAAATTCAAAACCTTGCCTACAATCATGATCAATAACAATGATGCTGCGAGCGTTGCAATAGTTCTAAACGACCCTGTCTTCCATATCGGAATTACCTTTGCACCCTCATCTTCCATAATAATTGGCGGAGCAATCACTTCTTTGTCGCGCACCGTTCCTATAATGTCTTTCACATCACCGAACTGACGCATCTTCTTAAGCTCTTCCGGGTTTTCCTGGAAGTACCTATCCACTTTAGCTTTCTCCGCTTCATCGAGTTCTCCATACAACCAGGAGATCAGGACGCTTTCATCAGGCCTATAGCTCATAACCAATTGTTTCTTTAGTAATACTGTTCTTTTCCAGGATCTTCTTCAATCCATCCAATCCATAATACATCCGCGACTTCACCGTATTCTCCGAGATGTTCAGGGCTTCCGCAATTTCCCTGAACTTCAATCCTTCGTACTCTTTCATGATCACTACTTCCCGTTGTTCTTCGCTCAGTTCCATCAGGCACTTCTGCAGGATCTCCGACAGTTCGCTCTGACGAAGCTGGCGTTCGGGGTTCTCATGTCGCGAGCCGCTTTCTTCCCACCGGTAGCTTTCTTCTCGTTCGCCGGGTTGCAGATCGCTGAGTGAGAGGGCCCTCTGGTTCTTCTTCTTTCTCAGCTCTTCCCTGCAATAATTCACGGCTATGGTGTACATCCATGAGCGGAAGCGCGAAAGGTCATTCAGGTGCGCAATGTTCTTGTGCATGCTGATGAAAGTCTTTTGCGCCACTTCCATGGCCAGGTCGTGATCGAAGAAGAACTTATAACCGAAATTGTAGATCCTCTTATACCACAACTGTACCAGTCTGCCCTGGGCATTCTTATCCCCTTCGCGGGCCCGGGCGATCAGGGCATCGGAATGCATCATAGCAATGTCGAGTAGAGTTTCGGCCAAAATTTTCGGTTATGCTTTATAGATGGAGGAAGGGCAAAAATAGTTTTATTGCCAAATGAAGAAAATTATAGCCTTCCTGGTCCGTTTTGTACCCCGGAAATATCTGCAGCTTTTTAGCGGCGTGGGGTTAAAAATGGTGGGTTGGTTCTATATGGGCAACAAGGTAGAATGCCCCGTTTGCAACCATAAATACCGCGAATTTCTCCCCTACGGACGCATTAACCCACGAAAGAACGCCCTCTGCCCCTCCTGCCTTTCCCTGGAAAGACACCGGCTTATCTGGCTATATCTCCGCGAAAAAACCAACTTCTTTAAAACGAGACTGGATGTACTTCACATAGCCCCGGAGCATTGCTTCATGAAGCCTTTCGAAAAGCAGCATGGCGACCGGTACATCACCGCCGATATCGAATCGCCTCTCGCAAAAGTGAAGATGGATATTCACGAAATGCCCTTCGAAGACAATCGCTTCGATGCGGTCCTTTGTAATCATGTACTCGAACACGTGCGCGACGACATCCGCGCGATGAGTGAGATCCGTCGCGTGCTAAAACCGGGCGGCTGGGCAATCATGCAGATCCCATTCTTCCACCCAATACCAGACGTAACTTTCGAAGATCATTCGATCACCGATAAAAGAGAACGCGAAAAGATCTTCGGCCAGGACGACCACGTGAGGAAGTACGGGCACGATTATTCACAGCGGATCGCGATGGCGGGCCTGACTCCGAAGGAAGATAGGTTTGTGTTTGAGCTGACGAAGGAACAAGTCGCCCGGTATGGGGTGGCTGCTCGCGAAGTGATATATGTCGGTTTGAAGTTTGAAGTTGCGTACGCCAGCTAACTTCAAACTCCAAACTAGAAACTATTTTCCAAGTTTATCGAGCACATCCATAACCTCCTTCACGTGCTTACGGCTTGTATCGAGCAGTGCTTTCTCTTCTGAATTCAGATCGAGTTCGATCACTTTCTCAACGCCGTTTTTACCAAGCACTACAGGCACACCGAGGTAGCAGTTGCTGATACCATACTCACCATCGAGCTGGATACAAACTGGCAATACGCGCTTCTGATCTTTCACGATCGACTCCACCATTTGAGCTGCGGCTGAACCGGGAGCATACCATGCCGATGTTCCCATGAGCTTCACGAGTTCGCCACCACCGACCTTCGTTCTTTCGATGATCGCGTTGAGGCGTTCTGCACTGATGAGTTCGGTAACAGGGATACCTGCAACGGTTGTATAGCGTGGAAGCGGAACCATGGTATCGCCATGACCGCCAAGCAGCATTGCCTGGATGTCCTTCGGAGATACATCGAGTGCTTCTGCGAGGAATGCACGATAGCGGGCTGTGTCGAGGATACCGGCCATGCCCATAACCCTGGTCCTGGGAAATTTCGAGGTCAGGTGCGCCTGGTACGTCATTACGTCGAGCGGGTTCGACACGACAATAATAATAGAGTTGGGTGAGTACTTCACCACCTGCTCGGTCACCGACTTCACGATGCCGGCGTTGGTACCGATCAAATCGTCGCGGCTCATACCCGGTTTGCGGGGAAGGCCGGAGGTGATCACGATAACGTCTGAGTTAGCTGTTTTGGAATAGTCGTTCGTAGAGCCGACGGTACGGGTATCGTACAGGTCGATCGGAGCCTTCTGCCAGATATCGAGGGACTTACCTTCGGCGAGGCCCTCTTTAATATCTACAAGAACAATATCATTGGCGATTTCACGATATGCGAGAACATCGGCACAAGTGGCGCCCACGTTACCGGCACCAACAACAGTAATTTTCATAAGCTATAGTTCTGGAATAGTTAAACAACGAACCGGGGGCCAAATTTATGACTCGGGTACTTTCTTTAAGCAGGATTTTCAGTTTTTTCTTTCGATGGTAAACTGGACAAGCTGGCCCAGGGAGGTGCGATACTGCGATTCCGGCAGTTCTTCGATCATCTGCATCGATTGTTGAAAATAACGCTGCATGGCCTGCTTCGCATATTCGATTCCTCCCTTCGCCTTCACGTAGTCGATCACCTCCTTCACTTTGCCCGGTTTTTCACTTTCGTTCCGGACAATGTTTGTGATCCGCCGTTTTTCGAGCCACGACGACCGGGAGAGGGAATAAATGAGCGGGAGGGTCATTTTCTTTTCCTTTATGTCGATGCCCAGCGGTTTGCCGATCTCATCTTCGCCATAATCAAAAAGGTCGTCTTTGATCTGGAATGCCATACCTACACATTCGCCGAGCTTTTTCATTTTGCCTACCATCTCTTTCGAGGCCCCGGCCGAGCTCGCTCCCACCGCACAGCACGATGCCAGCAGTGACGCGGTTTTCTGACGAATGATCTCGTAATACACCTCTTCGTCGATGTCGAGGCGACGAGCTTTTTCCATTTGGAGCAGTTCGCCTTCGCTCATTTCTTTAACGGCCTCGTTGGCCAGGCGGAGCAAATCGTATTCGCTGTGCTCGAGGCTCAGGGCCAGGCCGCGGGTGAGGAGAAAGTCGCCGACGAGCACGGCGATCTTGTTCTTCCAAAGTGCATTCACGGAAAAGAAACCGCGGCGATAGTTTGCCTCATCCACAACATCGTCGTGAACGAGCGAAGCCGTATGAAGCAGTTCGATGAGGGAGGCGGCGTGATAAGTCGATTCGGTAATGCCACCGCAGGAGCCGGCACTGAGGAACACAAATAGCGGTCGCATCTGCTTGCCTTTGCGCTTCACAATGTAGCTCATGATCTTGTCGAGCAGCAGCACCTTCGTCTTCATCGACGCGCGGAACTTCTCTTCAAACTCCTCCATTTCCCGGGCGACAGGGGCCTTTATATCGTCGAGGTTTAGAGCCATGAACTGCAATAATAGGGTAAATAATTTGCTATTTTCGGGTTTATGACGGGTGTCGATAAGAATTGGGAGCAAATAGGATTCGCCCTCATCGTGTTGGCCGTTGCCTTCATCGTAGGGAGGGTAATCCGGTTCATCATAGGCCGGTTTTTCAAGAGGAATGCAGTTAAGCTGAAGGTCGATCCGACGCGCTATAATTTCTTCAAGAACGCGGTCGACTTCATTACATTCCTTATCGCCATAATCATCATTTTCAGGTCGGTACCGTCGCTGCATGCGTTTGGCACCACGCTGCTCACTGGTGCGGGTATCCTCGCGGCAATCGTCGGTTTCGCATCGCAGCAGGCGTTTTCTAACATCATAAGCGGGATATTTCTTGTGATCTTTAAACCGTTTAGTGTGGGTGACCGGGTGCGAATCGGGACATTATACACTGGCGACGTTGAAGATATCACGCTGCGTCACGTGGTGATTAAGGACTTTGAGAACAGACGGATCGTGATACCGAACAGTGTGATCAGCAATGAGACTATTGTCAATTCGACTATAACCGATGAAAAAGTTTGTATGTTTGTCGAATTCAACATTTCGTTTGAATCCAGTATTGATCTGGCTATGAAGATCATGCAGGAGACCACGTCGGCCCACACACTCTGCATCGACAACAGGACGGAGGAAGAGAAAGAAAAAGGAGAGCCAAAAGTTCAGATGCGCGTAATCGAGATCACCGACTTTTCGGTGAAGATCAGGGCCTATGCATGGGCACGCAGCCCATCGGAAGGATTCGATCTGAAATGCGATCTGATCAAGCAGATCAAAGAAAGGTTTGATAAAGAAAATGTCGAGATACCATATCCTCACCGTACAATTCTTCACAGGGATCAGGTTCCGGCCGTTGATTAAATGACACGACACAGAAAAATCAGCGAAGAGGAAACTGCCATTGAGCAACCAGCACCGAATTTACTCGAGCCGGGTCCCAAGGTTATCCTCGAATTCATTCAATACACCGACAAGGAGTATCGGATGGAGACGAAGCTGCCTGTCGAAAAGATCCTGACCCACCTGCGCAAAGACGCGGTCAACTGGATAAACGTCGATGGTCTGACCGACCGAAATCTACTCGAGAAACTCGGTGTGCATTTTAACCTGCACTCGTTGTTGCTCGAAGACGTATGCTCCGAACATCAACCGAAAGTAGAAGAGTACGACGAGTATCTTTTCTTCACACTGAAGATGCTATACCAGATCCGGGATGGCGTTATTGACTACGAGCAGATCAGCTTCGTTTTAGGAAAGAACTATCTCTTATCATTCCAGGAAAAGGAAGGCGACTTATTCGGTACACTGCGCGACCGCATTCGTCTCGACCAGGGACGTGCGCGCAAGCGTGGTCCGGATTACCTGATGTATCGCCTGGTCGATATTATTGTCGACAATTATTACAACGTGCTTGATGCCATCGGCTACCAGGTGGAGCAGATCGAGGAAGCTATTGATGGCGGGTCGGATAATCTTGAGTTTGCAAAGATCCAGAAGATAAAGAAAGAGCTGATCTATTTGAGGAAGGCGCTGTATCCATTGCGCGATGCGCTCAGTAAGCTGATCAAGGAAGAGTACGGGCTAATCGATCCTTCGAATACCCGTTATTTTTCCGATGTGTATGATCACGTCGTGCACCTGATCGACTCAATGGATACGTATAAAGATCTTACGAGCAGCCTGATGGATATTCACATCAACTACATGAACACTCGTATGAACGAGGTCATGAAGGTGCTGGCGGTGATCTCGACGATATTTATGCCCCTCACTTTTATCGTGGGTGTGTATGGTATGAACTTCGATTTTATGCCGGAGCTAAGGTGGAAGTTTGGATATCTCGAAGTTTGGGTGTTGATGGGGACGATTGCGGTGGGAATGATATATTATTTTAAGAAGAAGAAGTGGTTTTGACGCGCTTCGCGCGGTTTGAAACACGTGTGATGTCTCCCAATACGCAGATGTGTCCAAAAACGCAGAGCCAGAACAACAGACCTGCGGACCGATGTGGCTCAATAAGTCTTCGACGTATCTAGTTTCATCTCAACCAACTCGGGCAGTGTTTTAAACATCTTCAGCACTTTCATATTATACCCGGAAAGCGCAAACTCATCTCCCTGCTGTACCGACGGCCTCTCGCTAGTAATCATCCCCGCAAGTGTTTCGTAATCTTCCGATTCGGGAATAGGAATATCGAGATACTTATTGATATCGTGCAACGGCGAGCGTGCGTGTACCTGGTAAATGTAGTTGCCGACCGACGTAACGATCTGCGACTCCTGGTCGTGCTCGTCCTGTATCTCTCCTACCAGCTCTTCAAGAATATCTTCTAGTGTAACAAGGCCGATGGTTCCGCCAAACTCGCTGATGACAATTGCCATCTGGGTCTTCTTGAGCTGGAACTCGCGAAGCAGGCTGTCGACACCTTTCGTTTCAGGAATGAAGTACACAGGGCGCATGATCTCGCGCACAGTTTTCTCCGGCGTGGTCATGAACGACTGCAGGATATCCTTGATCGTAACGATACCTACGATCTCTTCGAGAGATTCTTCGTAGAGCGGGTATCGTGAAAAACCTTCTGTCAATGCAATGTTGATCGCGTCGCGCACCGTAGTATTTGCCTTCATCGCGCTGATCTTGATGCGCGGGATCATGACCTGCCTCACAACACGGTCGTCGAAGTCGAACACGTTCTGGATGAGCTCACGTTCTGCAGGTTCTATCGCACCACCTTCTTCACTTTCGGCAATAATGAGCTTCAACTCGTCTTCCGAGTGGATCTCTGTTTCGGTAATGGGCTTGATACCAAATATTTTCAGCAGCAACCCGGCAAAGCCATTAAGCAGCCAGATAAACGGACGGAATACAAAGTAAAACGCACGGAGCCAGGTGGCCACCGAGATGGCAGTAGACGTTGGGTAACGTATGGCGATGGACTTGGGGGCAAGCTCCCCGAACACGATGTGGAGCACCGTGATCATTGTGAACGCTACCGGTACGGCGATCCGATGTGCAGCGGCTTCGCTGAACTCGATGCCCAGGGCGTTCATGGTGTTTATGATAATGCGTGTGGCAGTCTCCTCACCGAACCAGCCAAGGCCAAGACTGGCGAGCGTGATCCCGAGCTGGGTGGCGGCCAGGAAGCCGTCGAGGTTGTCTATAATGAGCTGGGCTGAATTTTTGGCCATACCCCCTTTCTGGAGGGCGATCTGTGAGGCTCGCACTTTTACTATCGCAAATTCGGCAGCAACGAAAAAGCCATTTAGAAAGACCAAAAACAGGGTAATCAGGACGTCGACGGTCATAAGAACAGCAAAGATAAAAATAACGGCCCGATCGCGCGAAAATGGCGTCTAAGGGCTGATTTTGAGGTAGTTGGGTCACAGGGTAAAGGCCTGCTGCACCCATTCGGCACTTTGCTTGTCGGTGAGCACCAAAAGGTGGTCTGCACCCTCGATTATAGTTTCGCCTGTTGCTGTAAGGTATTTCCCGTTCCGGTGTATGAGCACGATCATGGCATTTTTGGGCAGGCTCAGATCGACCACTGCCTTCCCCACGGCAGGTGAAGTGGCCGGAACATCGACCTCCACCAGCGTGCTCTTAAGGTCTTCTTTCAATTCGATGTCGAGCGGGAACTTACGCTTCAGTTTTTCGGGTACGCTTACGTGAAGCCACTTCGCCATGAGGGGAAGTGTGGTGCCTTGCAGCAACACCGACGTTGCCGAAATGAAAAATACGAGGTTAAAGATGGTGCCTGCGTAATGCACACCTGCGAGCATCGGGTAGGTTGCAAAAACAATGGGCGCCGCGCCGCGCAACCCCACCCACGACACGAATAATTTCTTCCTCCAGTTGAGGTCGGTTGCCCTTGCGAGGGAGATAAACACAGCGATCGGCCTTGCAACAAATATCAGGAATGCCGTAAGGGCGAGTCCATGTGGTATCACGTCGACCATCTGCTTCGGAAACACAAGCAGTCCCAGTGCAAGGAACATCACGATCTGCATAAGCCATGCCTGGCCGTCGTAAAAACGGATCAGACTCTTCTTGTGAATGAAGTTGCTGTTGCCCAGAACAATTGCCGATGTATAAATGGCCAGGAACCCGTTACCGCCAATGCGATCAGTAAACGAGAATGTGAAGAACACCATTGCAAGAACGAGTACAGGATACAATCCATCTACTTCAAGGTGGATCTTGTTCACTACCCATGTCATTGCGCGACCCGAGAGATATCCGCAGACACCACCAATCACCATGCCTATAAAGAACTTTGGAATGAGGGCTACGATCGAGGAATCGGGATGTTGAACAAGGCCTATCAAACTCACCGTAAGGAAATATGCCATTGGGTCGTTGCTGCCGCTTTCGAATTCAAGCAATGGCCTGATATTTCCACGCAGCCCTACCGATCGCGAGCGAAGAATCGAAAACACGGCCGCCGCATCGGTCGACGACACGATGGCGCCAAGAAGCAATCCTTCAATAATCGTATAGCCTAACAACTGCGCTGCAAACACGCCGGTGAGCATGGCGGTTATCACCACCCCTATCGTGGCCAGCGATATGCCGTCTCTCAGAACTGGTTTTATACTTTCGAGCCGCGTGTCGAGACCACCGCTGAACAGGATGAAGTTCAGGGCGACCACGCCAAGGAACTGTGCGGTAGCCGGGTCGTTAAAATAAATGCCGCCGGGACCATCGGAGCCGGCGAGCATACCCACTATCAAAAACAGTATCAGCGTTGGGACACCAAGGCGAAACGAAGTTTTACTTGCAATGATGCTGATAAACAACAGCACCGAACCAATAAGCAATACATTTTCTGAAGAGAATTCCATCGCTTCAAGATAACAAAACTTTTATCTCCCGGTAAGTCTTGTTAATCTTTGTGGCAGTCTTGCAGCTAATGTTGTATATAAAACCAGGCACATTACCCAAATCGTGAGCACATTGAAGAAGAATGTGGACACATTCTGGCCCCAGAAGTTTTTCTCGGGCAGGAAGAATCCCGTCCTGTAGTCACCGGCATTCACGGGTGTAGGCGATTGGAAGATCGGATCGAGTTGTTGAACAAGCTCACCACGATATTCTACCACCGGGTCGCCCGCCTGCACATTGCGGAGCAGATCGTTCAGCGACTCATTGAAGTATTCATTCTTGTATTCGTTCACCGACCAGCCGGTCTTCTCATGGAACGCCATCAACTTATTGATCACATTCTCGCTGTCGTTGTAAACTTTCAGGTAATGCTTGCGATATCCTTCGAGCCAGTTGTCGAATTGAACACCAAACTCTTCAAAGTAGCCCGACGTTTCGAGGGCTTTCGCCAGGTCGGCCGCGCCGCTGAATGATTCGTAGGCCAGCGCCTTGTGGATAATCTCCAGGTCCGTTCTTACGATTGCCCGTATCGAATCATTTGTGCTGGCGAAATTGGCTTTAACGAAAGCATTGCGGCGCCTGAGCTCTTCTGCGAGAAACCCGGCCTTTATATTAGCCTGCGATTGCTCTTTATTGTATTTATAGAACGATGACTCGTAGTCGTTGTCGGTAAACTGGTGAACCGCCATTGCCTCGAATGCCCACCTCGACACCATCATGTCGGCGATCAGCGGCACCTTGCCGCGCTGGCTGATCACATTGTTCA